>DAIMZG010000146.1:0-4938 GCA_036734065.1 Catalimonadaceae bacterium | reverse complement strand
GGCTTTGGTGCCTGTGTTGGCTGGCGGGCAGCGCCTACGCCCAGTCGCCCTGGACGCCTGCCACCACCGACGGCACCCACCGAGCCCGGAGCTACCGGGCCTACACCCTCGACCAGACGGCCCTGGCGGCCATCCTGCAAAAAGCACCCGCCGAGCGGGCCCCTGCCCGCTCGGCGCCTCTGCTGCAGCTTCCGCTCCCCGACGGCACACTGGGCACCTTCCGGGTGTACGACAGCCCCGTGATGGCCCCGGGACTGGCGCAGCGCTACCCGCAAATTCGTACCTACGCGGCCGTGGCCGTGGATCAGCCCGGCACCACGGCGCGCCTCGACCTGACGCCGCAGGGCTTTCACGCCCTTGTCTTCAGCCCGTTCCGTACGGTCTATATTGATCCGGTGGGGGCCGATACGTACATCAGCTACGACAAGCAAGACGCCGTGCCCGCCCAGCCGCGCGCAGCGTGCGCCTTCGAGCCGACAGCGGAAAAGAGTGCACCGCTGCCGATGGGTTCCACCCCGGTGGCTTCGCCCACGCAGCAAACCCTTAACTTCGGCGAGGAGCTGCGCACCTACCGCCTGGCCATCTCGACAACGGGCGAGTACGCGCAGTTTCACGGTGGCACGGTGCTCGGTGCCCTGTCGGCGGTGGTGACGACCGTTAACCGCGTGAGTGGCATCTACGAACGCGACATGGCCATTCGGATGGAACTGGTGGACGCCAACGATACGCTCATTTTCACCAACCCCAACACCGACCCATTCACCAACAACAGCGGCGGCGCTTTGCTGGGGCAAAACCAGACGACGATTGACAGCCGCATTGGCAACGCCAACTACGACATCGGGCACGTATTCAGCACGGGCGGCGGCGGCGTGGCGGGCTTGGGCGTGGTGTGTCGGACGGGCCAGAAGGCCCGGGGCGTAACAGGACAGCCTGCGCCCATCGGCGACCCCTTCGACGTGGACTACGTGGCCCACGAAATGGGCCATCAGTTCGGGGCCAATCACACCCAAAACAACCCCTGCAACCGCAACGGCAGCACGGCCTTCGAGCCGGGCAGTGCCTCGACGATTATGGGCTACGCGGGTATTTGCGCCCCCAACCTGCAAAGCAACAGCGACGACTACTTCCACGGCGGTAGCCTGGTGGAAATGTATAATTTTGCCCATCTGGGCATTGGCAATGGCTGCCCCGTGCGCACCGATACCGACAACATCCCGCCCGACGTGGACGCGGGCGACAGCTACATCATTCCCCAGGGCACCCCCTTTGTGCTGACGGGCGCGGCCACCGATCCCGACTCGGCTGCCCTGCTGACCTACTGTTGGGAGCAGTTTGACCTCGGCCCGGCGGGCAATCCCGACAACCCGGTGGGCGATGCGCCCATTTTCCGGTCCTTTCAGCCCGACACGGTGCCCTTCCGCTTTTTTCCACGCTTACCCAATTTGGTGAGCAACACCACCATCGTCGGCGAGCGGCTGCCTACCTACGCCCGGACGATGAATTTCCGCCTGGCGGTGCGCGACAACCAACCCGGCGGCGGGGGCCTCACCCAGGCTGCCACCACCGTTATCGTGGCCGACAACAGCGGCCCTTTCCGCGTGACGGCGCCCAACACGGCCACGGCCACCTGGATCATCGGCGGCGTGACAACCGTCGCCTGGGACGTGGCCAACACCGACCTGGCCCCTATCAACTGCCAGGCGGTCAACCTGCTGCTTTCTTCCGACGGGGGATTCACGTACCCCGACACGCTGGCCATGGGCGTACCCAACACGGGCAGCTACACCTTCCTGATTGACGACAGCCTCGCGCCCACCACGCAGGCCCGGCTGCGCGTGCAGGGTGCCGACAATATTTTCTTCGACATCTCCGACTTCAACTTCCGACTGGAACTGCCCGATGCACCCGACTTCTTCGTCTTTGCCGACACGATCCGGCGGGGCGCTTGCGTGCCCGGCGACCTCACCTTCGACGTCCGGCTGGGTCGCCTGCTGGGCTTTGCCGATACCCTTCGTCTGAGCGCCGTCGGGCTGCCGGGGGGCATTACGGCCACTTTCGCGGATACGGTGGCGCTGGCCCCCGACACCGTGCAGGTAACCTTTGCCTTTGCCGATACGCTCAGCGCGGGCACGTACGAAGTGCTGGTAGCCGTTACGGACGGGCAACGCACCGAGACGCTGACCTACACCCTCGACCTGGGCGAACCCGTGGCCCCCACCCTGCTCGGACCCGAGAACAATGCCCCCGGCGTGGCCGAGGCCAACTTTACGTGGCAACGGGTGCCCCGCGCCGAAAACTACGCCCTGGAGATCGCCACCGACAGCGCCTTCGAAAACGTGCTGGTCGAACTGACGGCCATTGCCGATACCTTCGCGCTGGTGAGTGGCCTGGAACCGGCCGTTGAGTACTTCTGGCGCGTGCGGGCCTCGAACGAGTGCGGCGAAGGAACGGCCTCGGCCACCTTCCGCTTTACGCAGGCGCTGGTTATCTGCACGGATACCCTCAGCCCGGATGTACCCAAAACCATTGGTACCACCCCCGTGACGGTATTTTCTGACCTCGACCTGGGCGACCTGCCCGGCGAAATAGTATCGCTCGACGTCATTGACCTGGCCGGATCGCACAGCTACGTGAGCGACCTGACCATTTCGCTGTTGTCTCCCGACAACACGGCCGCTATTCTGTTCAGCCGGGTGTGCGGTAATCTGCAAAATTTCAGCCTGCAGTTTTCCGATACAGCCAGCACCACCACCATTCCCTGTCCGCCCACTACGGGGCTGTTCTATCAACCACAAGGTGCCCTGTCAGTCTTTCGGGGCAAGGCCGTGGCGGGCACCTGGCGCTTGCGGGTGCGCGACGATTTCCTCCAGGACGGAGGCAGTCTGCAAAGCTGGGGGCTGTCGCTGTGCCGCTCCGTGGTAGCACCCGTGGGGCCGCTTAGCCTGGCAGCCGAACTGCTGCAGCCCGTCGTAGTGGGCCTCAACTGGACAGATACCCTTACATCGGGCGATACGCTCACCTACCTGATTGAGCGCTCCGACACGGTCAACAACCAGTTTGCGGTGATTGACACCATTACCCTGGCGGCCGATGAGCCCCTGGTCTACACCGATACCAACGTGGTGCCCCTTACGCAATACTACTACCGCGTACAGGCACTGCTTTCCCCAGCCAACTCGCGCTACACCAACATTGCCACCGTGACGACGGACACCGTGACGCACGTACGCGACCGGACGTTCGGGCACGCCCTGACGTTCTATCCCAATCCCGGCACGGGCCTGTTTGCGGTGCAGAGTTCGCTACCCAAGGGAACGCCCGCGCAAGTGGTGGTCACCGACGCCCTGGGCCGACGGGTGCTGCAGGCGCAGGTCCGCCTTGGCCAAACGCCCCTCGACTTGCGTAGCCAGCCGTCGGGACTGTACTTCGTGCAAGTAGAGGCCGCCGGACAGACTTTCCGGCAGCGCCTGATCCGACAATAGGGTTTCTATCGGAAATAAGTGAGGTAGCCGTCTTCTTTCATGAGGACGGCTGCTTTTTTTATGTCCAACTCGGACTGGGGGAAGCGCAGGTAGTAGGGCAACGTTTCGGCCGTGGGGCTGAAGGAAATCAGTTGCGTGTCGGCTAGGTACAGGAGTGCGCGCGCTACGTGGTGCCGCAATTGGGAGGGCGTCGTATGGGGATGGGCTTGCCGCAAATGCTCGAGGTAGTGCGCAACGCGCTTCTGGCCATCGGCTTGCAGAAAAACCTGCATGGGCCAACCCTCCAGCGTCAGCACCCGGGGGATGTGTTGGGTAATGACGAATATCTCGCGGGCATTGAGGTAGTTGTACTGTACCACCCGAAAGAAAAATTTATTCTCCAGGGAAAAGCTGCTGCGTGGCGGCTCGGGGTTTAGTGTCGGGCGAGAGAAAAGGTGCCACATAGGATTGCTTTCGGAATGATCTTTCCCGAATCTATACCTCGGCACTGAGATTTCCTCAAGGGGTGTTTTTACGGATGTATCATAGAACACCTCACTTAATACTGTTACTGTACAATAATAAAATATAGGGAAATCTTCTCCTTACGCGCACGTCGCTCAGTTTCGCCGGACTTCCCGCAAAATCGTGTTTGTAGCCCAACGGGGCAGTTCCGTCCTGTTGATTGCCCGCGGAGGCCGCAATCGTAATATTCAAAGCATCTTTACACGTTGTTTATCGGTGGACAACGGCACGGCGGGCCGTCCCCAGATGCGCACTACACCCCACAGCAAAGCCAATCCTACGGGAAAGTTGAGCCACCAGGGCGTGTGCAAATTGGCCGATACCAGGCACATGACCAGGCTCACGGCGGCTACCACGGCGGCGTAGGGCAACTGCGTCCGGACGTGAGCCATGTGCGGGCAGCCGCTGGAAAGCGAGCTCAGGATGGTCGTATCCGAAATGGGCGAGCAGTGGTCGCCAAACACGGCCCCGGCCAGCACCACCGAAATCACGTTGTAGAAAATACGCATGGCCTCCGGCTCGGGCAGGCCGTACTGCTGGCAGATGGCCCACGTGGCGGGCAGCATCAGCGGATACAAAATCGCCATCGTGCCCCAACTAGACCCGGTCGAGAAGGCCACCACCGCCGCCAGCAAAAAGGTCACGAACGGCAACAGCCCCGGGGCCAGGTTGCCCGAAAACAGCGAAGTGAGGTAGTCGGCCGTGCGCAACTCTTCGGTGAGCGTCGAAAGGGCCCAGGCCAGCAGCAAAATCACCATGGCGGGCATCATGGCCTTGAACCCTTCGAGCATGTTTTCCATGGCCGCCACCACGGGCAGCAGCCGCTGCACGAAGGTCAGCAAAAGGGCCACCAACAACCCCGACAGCGAGGCCCACAGCAAGGCCACGTAGGCATCGGCATTGCCGATGATCAGCCCCAGGGCCTGCGCTGCCGAAGGCGCCTTGCCCT
>DAIMZG010000145.1:0-4947 GCA_036734065.1 Catalimonadaceae bacterium | reverse complement strand
GCCAGTCGGCTTGCCGGGGCCGAATGCGCACCCAGCGGCCCTGCGGGGCGTAGAATCCCGGACAAGTCAGCGTGAGTCCCGGCCGAAAATCGGCGGCCAGTTGGGTCTGTAATTTTTCGGAACCGCCCACCCCGTAGGGCATAAAGTCCAACCCCAGGTGCGTTTGCAGCCGCTGGCCCAGTTCGCGCTCGAAGTCCGACTGGGGCAAGGGGTAGAACTGCATCAGCGTGTCGAGCCCCACGGCGTACTGCGCGCACACCAGGCTACCCAGCGGCACGTCCGGATGGATACTGCCCGAAGTGCCCAGCCGGACAATACGCAGCGGACGCGGCGTGGGCACCTCGGTGCGCGTAGCCAGATCCACGTTGGCCAGGGCGTCGAGTTCGGTCATCAGGATCTCGACATTGTCGGTGCCCATCCCGCTCGAGATCACCGTCAGGCGCTGGCCGCGCAAGGTGCCCGTGTGGGTGACAAACTCACGCTGCTGCTGGCGGAAGGTCACTTTGTCGAAATATCGGCTCACCTGCCCCACCCGCTCGGGATCGCCCACCGTCAGGATAAGGTCGGCCAGGTCTTGGGGACGCAAGCCTAGGTGATAGAGGCGGCCATCGGGCCGGACAATGAGGTCGGAAGGGGGAATCGGGCGGGGCAAAATCAAAGTAAAAAAACAGTGAGGTTAGGCGGGATCAACGTCTATCACAAAGCGTACGAATTTATACTGTTTGTCGGTGCGCAGGTGCGCAATTTCGTCCCGAAGCATCTGCTTGACGGCCCGAAAGTCAATTTTTTCGCGTTCGAGCTTCAGCAAAATGTCTTGGTGAAACTGATTGCGGATGCGCTCAACCAGGGGTGCCTCCGGCCCGAGCACCCGGTCTTCGCCGAGGTGCTCACGGCAAATGCGGGCCAGCAATTCGGCCGTGCGCTGGGCCAGCGTGCGCTCGGGCGCTTTGGTGGTGAGGCGGATCAGCCGCGTGAAGGGCGGGTAGTAGAACAATTCGCGCTCGCGGATTTCAGATTCATACAGACCCGCGTAGTCGCCCCGACAAATCAGGTCGAGGATCGGGCGCTCCGGGTTGCTGGTCTGGACAATCACCACCCCCCGCTTATCGCGCCGCCCGGCCCGGCCGCTCACCTGCGTGATCATCTGAAAGGCCCGCTCGTTGGCCCGAAAGTCCGGGTAGTTGAGCATCCGGTCGGCGTCGAAGACACCCACCAAACTGACTTTCTCGAAGTCAAGTCCCTTGCTGATCATCTGCGTGCCGACCAGGATGTCAATCTCGTGCGTTTCGAAGGCACGAATGAGTTGGTCGTAGCCCGTTTTGGCGCGCGTGGTGTCCAGGTCCATCCGGCCCACTTTGGCTTGGGGCAGCAGCAACTGCAGCAGTTCTTCGAGCTTCTCGGTGCCGTAGCCCACGTGTCGGATTTGCGTCGAGCCGCAATCGGGACAGGCCGGCTTTACTTTTTCCTGGTAGCCGCAGTAGTGGCAACGCAACTCTTCGGCGTGTTGGTGGTAGGTGAGGCTGACATCGCACTGGTGGCAGCGCGGAATCCACTCGCAGTCGGCGCAGGCTACGTAGGGCGCATAGCCCCGGCGGTTCTGAAACAGGATGGCCTGCTCGCCTTGGTCGAGGCAGTGCTGGAGGGCCTGCAGCAAAGTAGTCGTGAAGCCCTGCCGCAAGGTTTTGGCTTCGCGCTCTTGGCGGGTGTTGGCCAGGCGCATGTCGGGCAGTTGGGCTTCGCCAAAGCGTTGCATTAACTCCACTAATCCCCAGCGATCGGTGCGGGCCAGGTGGTAGGCTTCGAGCGACGGCGTGGCCGAGCCGAGCAATACCCGCGCCCCGTGCAACTGCCCCAGCATGATGGCCACGTCGCGGGCGTGGTAGCGCGGGGCCGGGTCAAACTGTTTGTAGGACCCCTCGTGCTCTTCGTCCACGATCACGAGGCCCAGGTTATCGAAGGGCAAAAAGACCGACGAACGCACCCCCACCACAAAGGCGTAGGTGCCGTCCACGATGCCGCGCCAGACCTCCACGCGCTCGTTGTCCGAAAAGCGAGAATGATAGACGCCCATCCGCGTTCCAAACACCCGGCGGAGCCGCTCGACGATCTGGGTGGTGATGGCAATTTCGGGCAGCATCAGCAGCACCTGCGCCCCGCTGGCCAGCACCCGCTGGATCAGGTCGGTATAGACCTGCGTTTTGCCGCTGCCCGTAATGCCGTGAAAAAGCACCGTGCTGCGGGTTTCGAACAAGGCCATGATCTGGTCGCGGGCCCGTTGCTGGGCCGCCGACAGCGACACGGGCGCGCCCACCGGCGTGGGACTCAGCGGAAAGCGCGACACCGTTTCTTCAAACTCTTCGAAGATTTCGCGCTTGAGTAGCGTGCCGAGCGCTCCGGCCGATAGCCCCGCCGCCGCAATGGCCGACCTAGCTACGCCCGCTTCGTTGCGGGCGGCGTCTTTGGCCACGGGCACTTCGCGGAGGTAGTAGAGCAGCACCTCCAACTGCCGGGGGGCGCCCTCCAACTGCGCGCAGAGGTCGGCCAGGGCCTCGTCGGCCAGAAAGGCCTCGGCCAGGCGCACGCGCCGGATGCGCTTGGGGCGGTATTTTTCTTTTACCTCCTCGAACAGAATGACGGCCCGACGTTCGGTTAGGGTTTTGAGTTGCTGGTAGATTTGCTTCACTTCGAGCAAGTCGGCGGCCTCTTCGTAAGAAAGCGAGTCTTTTTCGGACAGGGCTTGCAGCAGCCTGACTTCCTGCGCGCTGAAGCCTTCGGCTCGCAAAAGGTCAAACTCGGGGTGCAGCTGCAGGCGCGACTGGCTGCTGATCTTGAGCCCGGCGGGCAGGGCAGCGTTGACCACTTCGCCCAGGGCGCAGACGTAATAATCGGCCATCCAGCGCAGGAGCGCAAGCTGGGCCGTACCTACCACGGCTTCGTCGTCGAGCATTTCCAGCAGGTACTTGGCCTGGTAGCGGGCGGGCGGACGGTGGTGCACTTCGGTCACCAGCCCGGTCATCACCTTGCGTTTGCCAAACTGCACGATCACCCGTCCCCCCACAGGCACCTGACCCGTCCACTCGCGGGGCACGCGGTAGGTGAACGTGCCCGGCAGCGGCAGGGGCAAGGCCACCTCGCAGAACTGCGTATCGGTGGCTTCGAAGAGCAACGAGTCTGCGGGCACGGGACGATCCGACGGCGAAGGGGTAGGCTGATCGGGCATATACTTAAAAGTGCAATGTACGCATTCCTTACACCCGTGCCGAACCGCGCGGGGTTTGTACGGGCCGGGTTTGCCTGGGTCTTTACTTTGTAACGCCCGCGCGGTTTGGCAGGCCGTACGACTTTTTATGAGAAAATTTCTTTTGCTGATATGGCTTATCTGGGCACTCGGCGCGACGCCCGCCGCCGCGCAACGGGCGCTTAGGGGCTTGCCCGAGGTGAGCCGCCAGTGTCGGCAACTGGCCCGCAAGCGCAAGCCGCCGCGCAGGCCACTGGTGGTGCGCCAGCGCAAGGCGCAATCGGTGGCCAAGCGCGCGGGCAGCGTGCCCACCAAAGCAGCAGCGTCAGCACCTACTTCGCCCCCGGCCGTCCCGGCTGCCGAGGAGAAAATTTACCTGGCCGGCCTGGAAACCGATGCACCGCGTGCGCCCATTCGGCCTACCCCGTCCCCGCCGCCACCGCCGCCGCCACCTTTGCCGCCGCCCGTATCGGACAAACACGCCCGCATCCGCGAACAGGTACAGGCCCAACTCAAGACGGGTGAGCCGCCCGTGGTCGAATCCTTGTACTTTGTCACCAGCCAAGACGAGTTTGCCTTCATGGACATGGAGCCTTTTCTGATGGCTGCCGAATACGCCCTAGCGGGCAAAATGCTGCTGGTAGAAGGCCACACCGACGACCGGGGCAACGACGAGTTCAACCTGCAGCTTTCGATGAAGCGTGTGCAGCGCATCCAGAGCCTGATGATGGACATGGGCGTCCCGGCCGACCGCATCTCCGTGATCGGCTACGGCGAAACGGCCCCCACCTACGACAACCGGACGCCCGAAGGGCGGCAGAAAAATCGCCGGGTGGACTTCAAGATTTTTTAGGCGTTCAGGTTGGCAGGGGTGTCTTGCGTGTGCGCGTTTTCTTCGGCGAAGAAACGTTTCTGGAACGTCAGGATCATGGCCACGCCCGTGAAAATGGACGCATCGGCCACGTTGAAAATCGGCCAGAGCGAATAATATTTCCCGCCGAAGAAGGGAATCCATTCGGGCACTACGCCTTCCCAAATGTCAATGTAGAACATGTCCACCACCTGCCCATGAAACCACGGGGTGGGCGAGCCGTACGGCGCATTGCCCAGCAATACGCCGTAGAGGGTGCTGTCAATAACGTTGCCGATGGCCCCACCCAAAATCAGGGCGATGCAGATCAAAAAGCCCGTGTGCGCTCCGCGGCGGGTCATGGTGTAGAGGTAGTAGGCAATGACGCCCATGGCCACCAGCCGGAACAGGGAGAGAAAGAGCTTGCCGTATTCGGAACCGAGTTGCAGGCCGAAAGCCATGCCGGGGTTGAGCGTATAATGCAGTTTGAACCAATCGCCCAACACACGAATTTGGCCGATCATGCCGTATTCCATATTGTAATGAACCAACAGTTTGACGGATTGATCAACGGCGATGACCAGCAGGCTAATCAGAAAAAATCTTGCGTATTTCATGCGTGAGAGGTAATGATTGGGCCAAGGCCCCGGGCAACGATCAGGAGAATCTGGTGTGAATCCTTTTAACTCGATGAGTCGCAAATTTCGTTCTTTTTCTTTGATTGCGGGCATGAATCTTTCTCCATTCGGTCTGCTGGCGCTGTGGGGCTGTTGTTTCTGCTGCTTACTTAGTGGTGGGGCGCAGGCCCAGTCGGTGACGCGCTTCAACCGCGCCGACAGCTTGCGCGGCTACCTCAACC
>DAIMZG010000144.1:2474-4952 GCA_036734065.1 Catalimonadaceae bacterium | reverse complement strand
AGCGGGGCGTCAAGGAACGCCTGGCCATGACGGGCGAAATCACGCTGCGGGGCAAGGTGCTGGCCGTGGGCGGCATCAAAGAAAAGGTGCTGGCCGCACGCCGGGCGGGCATCCGCGAACTGATCCTCTGCGCCAAGAACCGCAAAGACATTGACGAGATCGAGCCCGAATACCTGCAAGGCTTGCAAATTCACTTCGTCGAGGAGGCCGACGAGGTGCTGCGCCTGGCCCTGATGCCCGAACCCGTGCGCCAACCACAGCGCTTTGTGATTCCCGAAACGCACCACCCCACCTACAGTCCGTCCTGAGTCTTGCTTGAAAGTGGCCCGGGGCGTACGCTCCGGGCCTTCGCTACGTTGTGACCATAGGCGCCCGACAACGCGCTCCGACTATGAAACAAACTTTACTGCTGCTGAGCGGCCTGCTGCTGACCACCTGGGGGGTACGGGCCCAAGTGGGCGGCCAGCGTGCCTTCGACTTCCTGCAACTGCCCCTCGACGCCCGGCTGGCGGCGCTGGGGAGTGTCAACGTCTCGCTCCACGACCAGGACGTCAACCGCTTTCAGTCGAACCCGGCCCTGCTCAACACCGACATGGCCGGGCACCTGTCGGTCAACTACGTGCCCTACTACGCCGACATTCACCACACGGCCCTGGCCTACGCTTTCGAGCGGCCACGCAGCGGCATGTGGGGGGTCAACTTTGCCTACCACAGCTACGGCACCCTGCCCCAAACCGACGACCTGGGCAACGTGATCGGCGAGTTTACGGCCGCCGACATGCAGGTATCCAGTTCGTACGCCCACCAACTGGGGCCCTACACCCTCGGGGCCACGGTGCGGCTGGCCAACTCGGTGCTGGAGGCCTACAGCGCCTGGGCCCTCAGCACCGACCTGGGAGCGGCTTTTGTGCATCCCGAGCGCGACTTTACGGTAGGCCTGACGGTGCGGCACCTGGGCTACGTATTCAGCACCTACGCTGACGGCAGCGACCGTCCCGTGCTGCCGTTGCACATCCAACTGGGCACTTCCTACAAACCCGAGTACATGCCCTTTCGCTTTTCGCTGACGGCCCACCACTTGCAACAGCCCGACATTGTGTACCTTGACCCCAACCGGCGCGGCGTCCTCAATGCCGACGGCCGCGAGGTACGCCAGGAACGCAGCATTCCCGACTTGGTGCTACGCCATTTGGTGTTTGGGGGGGAATTTCTGCTCAGTTCTAACTTTCAGCTCCGATTGGGGTATAATCATTTAATAAACCGCGAATTGCGACTTCCCGAGCGGGCCCGCGGCGCGGGTTTTTCGTTCGGAGGTATGGTACGCGTCAAGTCGTTTGAGTTTGCGTTTTCCCGCGCTTTCTACCACGCCGTGGGAGGCACAAGTTTTCTGACCGTGACCAGCGACCTACGCACCCTGTTTAGCAGCCGCGAAAAAGCCGTTAAGGCCCTGCCCATCGTGGAATAGCCAGAAATAACCCTTTGCGGCCCATACGTAGTTCTTTAGCACATTATGAATAACAACTCGGATAACTCATTTTTGACGCCGCGCCAGATCGTGGCCGAACTTGACAAGTACATTATTGGCCAGCAAGATGCCAAGCGCAACGTGGCCATCGCCCTGCGCAACCGCTGGCGCCGCATGAACGCCGACCCGGAAATGCGCCGCGAAATTGTGCCTAACAACATCCTGATGATCGGCGCGACGGGCGTGGGCAAGACGGAGATTGCCCGCCGACTGGCCAAAATCGCCGACGCGCCCTTCACCAAAGTCGAGGCCTCGAAGTTTACGGAAGTGGGCTACGTAGGCCGCGACGTCGAAAGCATGGTGCGCGACCTGGTCGAGCAATCCGTCAATCTCGTCCGCGCCCACAAAAAAGAGGAAGTAGCCACCCGCGCGGCCGAAATCGTCGAGGACTTGCTACTCGATGCCCTGATTCCCTCGGTGAAGGCCCCCCAGGGTGCATCCACCAACTACCAAGAGGAAACAGACGAAAACGCCATCCCGCAGGACGACTACACCCTCAACCAGCGCACGCGCGAACGCTTCCGCGAAAAGCTCCGCGCCGGGCAACTCGACGAACGCAAGATCGAGATTTCGGTACAGCAAAGCAGTGCCAACGGCATCGGCATGATCGGCGGGCCGATGGGCATGGACGATTCGTCGCTGATCAACCTGCAAGAGATGCTCAGCGGCATGCTGCCCAAGCGGCAGAAAAAGCGCCGGGTCACCATCGCCGAGGCGCGTAAAATCATGCTCGAAGAGGAAAGCGCCAAGCTCATTGACATGGACGAGGTCAAGGAAGAGGCCCTGGCCAAGGCCGCCAACACGGGCATTATCTTCATTGACGAGATTGACAAGATCGCCCGCAGCGGCAGTGCCGGGCAAAGCGGCGCCGACGTGAGCCGCGAAGGCGTGCAGCGCGACCTGCTGCCCGTGGTAGAGGGCAGCGCCGTCAACACCAAGTATGGACTCATCAA
>DAIMZG010000144.1:0-2374 GCA_036734065.1 Catalimonadaceae bacterium | reverse complement strand
ACCTGCTGCCCGTGGTAGAGGGCAGCGCCGTCAACACCAAGTATGGACTCATCAATACCGATCACATCTTGTTCGTGGCGGCGGGCGCTTTCCACACGTCCAAGCCCTCCGACCTGATCCCCGAGTTGCAGGGGCGCTTCCCCATTCGTGTCGAGCTGAGCAATCTTACGGAAGCCGATTTTTACCAAATTCTGAAAGCGCCCAAAAACGCCCTCACCAAACAGTACGAAGCATTGCTGGCCTCCGAAGAAGTGGAACTGACCTTTAGCGACGACTCCCTACGGAAAATCGCCGAGATTGCCTTCCAGATCAACGCCGAGGTGGAAAACATCGGCGCCCGGCGGCTGCACACGGTCATGAGCCATTTGCTCAACGAATTTATGTTCGACGTGCCCGACACCATCGGTCCCAATGCCAAAATCTCGGTGACGCGCGAGATGGTTGAAGAGCGCCTCCGTAGCCTGATCAAGAACAAAGACCTGAGCCAGTTTATTCTCTGATCATCAGCACGTTGGGCCGTCGGTACGGCGCAGAAATTACCTGCCAAGGGGTACGCGTAGTACCTCTTGGCAGGTAATATTTTTATGTAGCATGAAGCATATCGCTTTTTTTGGGCGTTTTGCAAAGGTGCTGCGCGGGCTTTTGCAAAATGGCCGTTCGCCGAATGAGGCCACGACGCTCCCCTCCCTCCGTTAAAAAGTTTATTTTTACGTAGTTATCTCTTATTTTAAAAGAAAAGCACTTCACCGTACGTGCCGACGCGCCTGTCGTCAGGTGCGTTCTGTGGCCCGACCGCCGGGCGTACCAACGTAAGGCGATCTGCTCATTTTGGTTGATCATATTGCTTTTATTTTGTAAAAGTCAATTTGGCCATACCTGATTATGGATTTTATCAAAAATTCAGCAACCCCCAAACCCGCCGTGTCTGTCACTGACCTCCATCCTGGTTTCGATGAGATGGCCGCGCACTGGTCGGCGGCGGGCAATCGCTACGGCCAACTGGTAGCGGCCGAGCCAAAGGCCTTTTCCCTTTCTGACTTTACTGATCGGGTGCGCAGCGAGGCCCAACCGCTGGTGTCTTCCCTGAAAATTCGCCTCGACGACGACCTACCCAACACGCTTTATGGTCAGCTCGAAGCAACGGCCGAGCTGCTAGTCACTTTTCTGCGCCTCTTGCTACGGCTGCAGCCCAGCCCCGCCCTCACCCTCGACTTGCTGGCCGATGCGCTGACCGATACGCAGTGCCTGATCTGTTTTCAGGCCACCGTGCCCACCGCGCCGGAAGCAGATGCGCTCCCCACCTGGGAGCGCCTATTCGCCCCAAGTGAGTTTCCCATTACGTTTCGCCCGACCCTGCAGGGCGGCGTGCAAGCCAGTTTCGCCCTGATGCTGACCGTGTGTCCCGAAGCATCGGTCAGCGCGCCCGCCGCTACTTTCACGCAACTGCCGCCCCTGAAAGGCACGCGCATTCTTGTTGTCGAAGACAACGAGATCAACCAGCAAGTGGCGGGCAAATTTCTCCACCATTGGCAAGTTGTCCCCGACTTTGCCCTTAACGGACACGAAGCCCAGCAACTGGTGCAAGCCCGTGAATACGACGTGATCCTGATGGATTTGCAGATGCCCGAAATGGACGGCTACGAAGCGGCCCGGCTCATCCGGCAGATGCCCCAGCCGTGGTGCCAGCAAGTGGCCATCATCGCCCTGACGGCGGCGGCCCTGCCCGTCGCCCGCGAAAAAGCCATGGCCGCCGGGATGACCGACTTTCTGACCAAGCCCTTCCGGCCCGAGGTACTGCACGGCCTCATCAGCCGCTATCGGCCTGAACAAATACCCGCCGCACCGCTGCTCAACTTTCGTAACTTTTCGGCCCTGGGCAACCCCACGCACGACGTCGCCTTTCTGGTACGCGTCACGGAGCTGAGCATCACCATGTGTGGCAAGTTTGGGCGTGACTACCCCGCCGTCATCCGCCAGCAAGACCGGGACGCGTTTCGCCGCATGTGCCACGAAGTGCGCGCCACGGTCAAGTTGCTCGACATTGCGGCCTTGCAGTCCGTCATGGACGAGGGCAGCGCCCTGCTGCTGGACACCCCGACTGCCCAAGCCACGGAAGCCCACATTGCCCGTGCCCTCGAGGTTTGCCAGCAAATAGAAGACACGCTGGGGCGCCACCTGGCGCACCTGCGGGCGTAATCAACCCGGCGGAGAGGTCTTCGTAAAGAAATGGGTACGTCGCCGACGTACTCATTTTTTACGGACTAACTACAACGCATGGAAACTTTTGATGCATCGCAACTTAAGCGATTGGCCCAACTTGAGGCCCAACCCGTGGTCTCTATCTGTATGCCCACCCACCACAAAGGGCACGAAG
>DAIMZG010000143.1:0-4995 GCA_036734065.1 Catalimonadaceae bacterium | reverse complement strand
TGGCCGACTGGTTCGGCCCGGCGGCGCAGGCGCAGCCCAACCCCGAATGGCTCGCGGGTGGATACCAGCACAACCCGCACCGCCTGGTGCAGACCGCAAGCGGCGCGGTGGTGGTGGCCTTTGCCCGCCCTGACGACGCCGACCAGCAGCAGCAAAAGCTTGTGGCTTTGCAGCGCGCCCTGGCCAAGGCCGGACAGCCCGTGCCCCGCGCCTGTCTCTACGCCCTGGCTACGGGCGAAGCCGTGTGGCTATGAGGCGCGCAGCCCGCCCCCTTGCCGGATTGCCCGCGAAAGTGTAGTTTTGCGCTCCCTTACAGAGGAGTGGCAGAGTGGTCGATTGCGGCGGTCTTGAAAACCGTTGAACCGCGAGGTTCCGGGGGTTCGAATCCCTCCTCCTCTGCAACGTACAGCGCAAGCCGTGTTAAGGATTTAAAAACCGCCCTCAAAGGTATTTGGGGGCGGTTTTTGTTTTATTTGCTGGTGCTCCACATGGATATTCTTAGGCTTCGTACACAAGTATTCATTCGGGAAATGGAAACTGATGGCCATGCGCCATTGGTGTTTCAGTGTGACAATGGCCAGATTCACTATTGTAAGTACCGTAAGAAGGGCAGCAAGGCAGAAGAAACTGATTGCCTAACTTACGAACTCGTGGCCCATTCTCTATTGCGTTGGCTGGAAATCCCTACGCCGGACGTGGCTTTTGTGTACGTGGTGCCCGACTCTTTCCCTTCTGATAAGATCAGGCATAACTTTCCTTGGCTTCGTGAGGGAACTACCTGCTTCGGATCAAGAGAAGTACCTAAAGTTCGCAATGTATCCCCGATTGAAATAATCAAGTCCCGACGAGACTTCCACACCCTTGACAATCCGCTTGATCTGATCAAAATTGCTCTTTTCGACGCGTGGGTGGGAAATGTGGATCGGGGCAAATCGTTTGATAGCGGCTATAATTTTAACCTTTTGCTAGCTGACGTAAACGGTAAGCAGCAGTATGTTGCCTTTGACCATGCGTTTATTTTTGGGGGAATAAATGAATTGCGGATTTTTAATCCGACGTTTGATCCGCCTGCGGAAAATTTGGTATCCTGCAAATACTTTCGATCCGTAGTGCGTTACGTACGTTACGACGAACGAATCAATACCATACGAGAGTCCTTTGCGCTTTTTCGCTCTAATAGTTGGCAAGAACTCATATCTAACGTCAGTACGCAATGTGCCGAAATCTGGACATTACCGACGGCATTTGACAAGCGTATGCACGCATATTTGGGCGACGCAGAACGATTATCTCGATTAGAAACCATTCTAACCGACCGCATCACCAAAGATATCCGATACTCGACCCGCTGAACTGCCATGAAAGCCTTTGTTGTACCCATCTACGGGCAAATCAATGCCCTCACGGACGAAAAAATCACGCTGGGCATCTGCTTGGTAGTGGATGGACAGGAGGTTGAATTGGCGGCTTCGCTGTCCGCAGTACCCGTGCCGTACGTAAATTTCAAACTGTCCAAAAAAAAGATAAGGGTGGTCTGTAAGCTTACGGGGGCTTCGGAGAGTTTCTTTGCGGCGGCCGAAAAGCAAATCCAAAACGCGGTAGCGTCGGCAAACCACGCGGATGCGCCCGTGTTCACCGCGTCGCTCTTTGCGTACCTAAATAAGTACACGAGTGGTCTGATTAAATTTGGAGAGATGCTACCACTGGCCGGACTGACGCCCGCCGCCGTGGCCGACCACTCGGCCTTTCAGAAACTGTTCGCTGAATTTACGGGCGATCACGAGGCTTTCACTGTGCCGGAGAAGTACAAATCTTTTAAAAAAGCTGTTCGAGCACATTTCAATAAAGATTACGTCCGGGGTCGCGCCGACGTGGGAGTAACGTTCACGCCCGAGATGCTCCCAGGCCTGATCAAACGGACGTCTTCCGCACTCATTGCCGTAAATGGCGAGGTGAAATCAGTGCATACCCTAGATTTCAACGCTGCCAAGGGGACGATTCAGGACCAACTGAACGGATTGGAAGTGTATCACAAAGCACTTGGCGCGTTCGTGCAGGGTCAATCCGCGCTGCACCGTCTGACACTGGTGGTCAACCCACCGTTCGAAGAAGCACAAAGCGAGCTTTACGAAAGGGTACAGGCGCAGAAAGAAGACCTTTTCGAGTTTGTAGGGCCAGATGCCGCCGAAGAAATCGCCCACCAACTCGTCGCAAATCAATACCGAAAGTTCAGCGAAGCGTTTGGGATCACCCTGTCCTGATGCCCTGAAAATCAGCACCGTTCATCACCTTTCGGGCGTTAGTAAGCCCAAGAAGCCTGCGGCCCGGCTCAACGGGCTGCGGAGTCTTCCGGATGCTCGCTGGCACCTACTTCTTCAAAATAAGGAGACAGCAGGCCACGCAACGAATGGGGCATGTCACCGACGCGCTTTTTGTCGATGTGGTAAAATACCAAGATGGTATAGCCAATGTGCAGCAGCGTGCCTTCTTCATTGAAAATCTCATATTCGAATTTGATCCGCGTAGTGGGCATC
The DNA here is from genome assembly GCA_036734065.1 of Catalimonadaceae bacterium. GTDB lineage: Bacteria > Bacteroidota > Bacteroidia > Cytophagales > Flexibacteraceae > DAIMZG01. Next base: position 2,461 of record DAIMZG010000143.1, on the reverse strand, counting down.
TCGCGCACGGTCAGCCGCACCGTGAGCAGGTCGTCGTAGAGCGCGGGCCGAATGTACTTCGAATAGTTTTCGAGCACGGGCATGGCCACCCCTTCGGTCTCCAGATCCTTATAGCGAAAGCCCAACTGGCGCAGGGCCTCCACGCGGGCTACCTCGAAATACGTGGCGTAATTGCCGTAATAGACAAAGCCCATTTGGTCGGTGTCCGCGTAGCGAACCCGGATTTTTACTTCCTGTGTAATCATTAATGTTATAAACTAAAACCAAAAAAAGGCTCCCGGTGGTGCGGTGGCCAAACCAGTCAGCGGATACCGGCGGCCGTGAGGGCACGGCGGTAGCGCAGGGCGTTGAGGTTGTGTTCGGGCAAAGTAACGGCAAAATTGTGATAGCCCGAAAAGTCTTCGCGGGCGCAAAAGAACATGTAGCGGTGGTCTTCGGGTTGCAACGTGGCCTCAATGGCCGTAATGGAGGGCAGGTTGATGGGGCCGGGCGGTAGGCCCGGGTAGCGGTAGGTGTTGTAGGGCGAATCGGTATCCTTGTGAATGTTGAGCACCCGCTTGATGCTGAAGTCGCCCACGGCAAAGACCACCGTCGGGTCGGCCTCCAGGTTCCAGCCCCGGAGCAGTCGGTTGCGATAGACGCCCGCCACGCGGGGCATCTCGTCGCGCTTTTTGGTTTCGGCCTCCACGATCGAGGCCAGGATGGTCACCTCGACGGGCGTCATGCCCAGCGCCTCGGCCTGGCGGCGGCGGTCTTCGTTCCAGAAACGTGTGTATTCGCGGTGCATCCGCCGCAGCACGCCCCCGGCGCTGGTGTTCCAGTACAGCTCGTAGGTGTTGGGAATGAACATGCAAACGATGGTGGTGGTGTCGAAGCCAAACTGGGCCACCGTGTCGGGGTGGTTCAGGAGGGCGAAAATCTCTTCCGCAGTGGCCTCTACGCGCTGGGCCAGCCGTTCGGCTAGGTCACGCTTGAGGCGCACGTTGTGAAAGACGATTTGCACGGGCATCTGCTTGCCCGAGCGCAACAACCGTACGGCCTCGGGATTGGTCATATCGCGCCGGAGTTGGTAGGCCCCCGGATAGACGCGCTCCCGATAGCCCATGGCCCGGGCCACTGCCCCAAACGACATGGGGTCGGTCAGGTAGCCGCCACCCTGCAAGGAGTCGAAAACGGTTTGGTAGGTGGCCCCCGTAGGTACGTAGAGCATTCGGTCGTCTTGCTGAACCAGTATGTTGGGCGTAAACACCGTCTGGTAGGCATAAAAGCCGAGCGAGACGATCAGGGTGCTGGACATCACCAGCAGGGCAATGGGCCAGCCGTAATTTTTGTTGGGGGTAGCACGCGTCATGAGGCAAAGGTAAATATTTTGCTTGCCTGCGCGTATGTTGTAAATCGGAGGGTTATTACGTACAAACAGAGTGGGCGTACGAGCAGCATTTTTGATTTGTCCCCTAGCTGTTTAAATTCCGCCGATTGCGGCACGTTGGGCTGCTCGCGCGATTGCATTATTCATCATCCCTAAAAGTTGAACGTACCTATGCGTGCTACCTTTCTGAAAATACACCCCGAAAACCCCGAAATCAGCAAGATTCGCCAAGTGGCCGAAACTTTGCGGCAGGGGGGGCTGGTCATCTATCCGACGGATACGATCTACGGCCTGGGTTGCGACATTCACAATCCCAAAGCCATCGAACAACTGGCCCGGCTCAAGGGTGTCAAGGCCGACAAGGCCGATTTTTCCTTCATTTGTTTTGACCTGAGCCACCTGGCCGAGTACGCCAAGGTGGATACGCCCACCTTCAAAATCATGAAAAAAGCCCTGCCGGGGCCGTTTACGTTCATCTTGCCCGCCAGCAGCAGCGTGCCCAAGGGGTTGCATACCAAGAAAAAAACCGTCGGCATCCGCGTGCCCGACCACAGCATCCCGCGCCTGATCGTACAGGAGTTGGGTAACCCGATCATTACCACCTCCATCCGCGACGAAGACGACATCCTCGAATATTCGACCGACCCGGAGCTGATCTACGAAAAGTATAAGGATCAGGTGGACATCGTCGTGGACGGTGGCTACGGCCGCAACGTGGCCTCGACGATCGTGGACTTTTCGAACGGTGCCTACGAAGTAGTGCGCGAAGGACTGGGCGACATTACACCTTTTGTGTAGCCGTCGTCGCCCCGCCCAAACGCCCGTCGGATGCTGTGTCCGAGGGGCGTTGGTGTTTCCAGCGGCGGTGCGACCAGAGCCAGTCGGCCGGGGCCTGCCGGATGGTGGCCTCGATGGCCTGCGCGTAGGCGTCTAGCACGGGATGTTCGTGGTCCGCGTAGGGCGGCTGAGCCAGCAGCCGCACCCTGACTTCGTAGTGGCCGCGCCGTTGCCGCCGCATGTCGGCAAAAAACACGGGGCACGCCAGCCGCTGGGCCAGCCGCTCGGTGCCCGCGTAGAAGGGCGTATCCTGGT
>DAIMZG010000142.1:0-5019 GCA_036734065.1 Catalimonadaceae bacterium | reverse complement strand
GCCGCAGGTCATAGACGCCCCGAAAGTCCGAACCCATGCTGATGGGCCAGCTCAGCGGCCGTACCCGGATGTTGAGTTTTTCTTCGAGTTCGTCGAGCAGTTCGTAGGGGTCGCGCCCTTCGCGGTCAAGCTTGTTGATGAACACCATTACGGGCGTATTGCGCATCCGGCAGACTTCCATCAGCCGCTCGGTTTGTTCCTCCACGCCCTTCACGCAATCAATCACCAGTACGACGCTGTCCACGGCCGTCAGGGTACGGTAGGTGTCTTCGGCAAAATCTTTGTGGCCCGGCGTGTCGAGCAGGTTGACAACCTTGTCGTCGTATTCGAAGGCCATCACCGAGGTGGCCACCGAAATGCCCCGCTGGCGTTCAATTTCCATAAAGTCGGAGGTAGCGCTTTTTTTGATCTTGTTCGACTTTACGGCCCCGGCCGTCTGGATGGCCCCTCCCAGCAGTAGTAGCTTTTCGGTGAGCGTGGTTTTGCCGGCGTCGGGGTGGCTGATGATGGCAAAAGTGCGGCGACGCGAGACAGCCGTTTCGATGGGGGACATAGGCAATGGTTGAGCAGCGGATAAATCAAGCAGCCAGGCAAAACTGGCCAGTTGTCAACAAAGGACGGATCGTATTCGGTTCAGCGGGCTGGGCGTCTGCCAGCCGAACCGAATCTAAACAGCAGCAAACTTATGAATAACTTGCGCAGGGAGGAAAGGCGGGGTGATTATTCTGGCGCAGGGATGCGCACCGTGGTAGTAAGTATATGCGGCACACCACGTGGATAAACATTATAAAATCGGGAAATAGGATGATGATTGACCCGTAGCCACGCTTCACAAAATGCGTAAGTTCTGATATTTATTACATCGTCGCCTGTGTATTTGGTGATTTCCCATGCAGCCCGCTTGTGGAGTAAGTGTATATTTGATAGCGCGTCATTACCACCCACATAAATTTCCTCCTTTGCCTCACCGTGCCAAAGTCTCCGTTGCGCTCCGCCGGGCTGTTCGCCGGGTTAACCTCGACTTGCTGCGTCAGCAAACGGGTTTGTCAGAAGCGTACTTCTTGCAGTGTTTCAGCGACCGTGCCATGGCCACGGTGCATTTCAGTGGGCAGCAAATCTGGTCTGCCCGTCAGTTGACCGATAGCCCTTTTCGGCAATGCCTCGACGCCGGCACCGATTCTTTGCAAACCGTGCTTGAAAATTATTTGCGCGAGGTAGTAGGCCTGATCCGGGCCCTACGTCCCGCCGAAGAAACTCCCTTTGCGCAGCCCGATACCGCCTATACTTGGCTCACTGACCAGCAATTCGATCCTCGTACGTGCTTGTTGCCCACGTGGGAGGCCTTGTGTCGGGATATGGCCGCGCCCGTTTACCTGACAGATGCCGCCCGCTACGCGTTCGACGCCGCCACTCCCGCGGCCGAAGCCGATGGTTGGCAGCAACGCTTGCTCGAACATCGCGCCTGGCTGGAAAAGCTCGATGCCTTTCTGGAACATCCGACGGCCAGCCCCACCCGCTGGGCGGCACTCGTAGAGGCGTTTGCCGCGCACGTTGGCGTGGCGTCTCCCGGCGAAAACGCTGCGTCCGTGGCCATGCCCCCGGGCGATCCTACCGACGCGCTTTGGGTGTGCAGCCGGCTCCTTCACCACTTTCATTTCCGACAAACCAGTGTCTGAAAGTCCGCCCGCCGACGCGCCTATTCACGCTATTTATCCGTACGCCGACGGCAAGGATTTTTTTTTCGATATTCCTGAAAAAGGACTCACCCGCCTCCCTTTTCTGGCCCACACCTATGGTCAGGTATTGCACGACCTCATTCCCGACTCCCTGTCCGACTTTGTCGTGCTCTTTTCGGCGGCCCCCATGCCTTCGTCTGACCTGGAGCTGGCCTGTGAGGTGGGCAATGCCAAGCAGCCGCAGTACCGGATGGTGCGGCCCATTGCGGGCGAGCCTTTTCCTTGCCCGACGGTGTGCTATTTCTACGATGCGCCTTTTCCCGCCCGCATCTTTTTGCAGGTGCGGCCCCGCTGGGGACTATAGCTCGCCGATGGCGTAGAGGGCTTCGAGCGTAGGGGTGGGGCTGCCGCCCGCCTGTTCGAGCGTGATGGCAAAGGCGTCGGCGGTGGGCGTGGTGCGCATGACTTGCAGCTCGTCTTCGCCGGGGGATAGTAACCCCGCGTCGCGCGGCTCGCCGTCGGCCAGCGACCAAAGTTGGTACTGCTTGCCCGCCGGGGGGGTGGGCAGTCGGTTGGCGCTGAGGCGCACTTCGCCCGTTTGCGGGCTCCAGAAAACGGTTAGCCGGGCGTCGGGCGCGGGGGCTTGTCCCTGCAAAGTCACTACGCGCAGGTCAGGACGGGCCAGTAAAGCCAGCGTGGGCTGTAGTTGTTCGGTGCGCGCCTCGGCCAGTTGCAGGCGCTCGGACAGTTGGTCGCGGCTCAGGCGCAGTTCGGTCACCTCGGAACGCACGGCCCGTACCTGTCGGTATTGATAAAAATTGATGCCCACGCTGATGAGCAGGGCGACGGCGGCGGCCGCCGCCAAGGCAAACCAGGGGTGGAGCGTACGCGCAGCGGGCGGGGGCGGGGCAGGGGCCTCGGGCGTGTTGGCAGCCTCTTGGGCCAAAGCGGCCATCATCCGGTCTTTGAGGGCCGGGGGCGGCGGGGTTTCGTAAGCCAGCAACGTGCCCTCGAAAGCGGCCCGGATGGCGTCCAGTTCCACGCGCACGGCCGGGTGCTGCGCGGCCATGGCTTCCACTTCGGCCGCTTCGGCCGTGGTAAGTGCTCCCAGCACGTAGGCTTCCAAGATACCTGACGATATGTAGTCTTCCGGGCGCACTCAGGTAAGTTTTTGTCTTAATAATGACAGGGCCGTTCGCACGCGCGTCTTGACCGTGCCGAGGGGGATGCCCAGTGCTTCGGCGGCTTCGCTTTGTGTGTGTCCCTGGAAATAAATGAGGTCAATCAGTTCCCGGTATTTCGGTTCGAGTTGGTCGAGGCTTGTCTCAATCCCCAAATGGTCGAAGCGGTGCGGGAGCTGATCTTCGTCCTGCATACTACGTACGTTGGGATTGATTTCCTGGATTTTTTGGTTTTTCTGAGCGCGCAGGGCGTCAATGGCCGTGTTGCGGGCCACGTTGAGCATCCAGGTAAAGAGGCGGCCCTTGGTGGCGTCGTATCGGTCTATTTTTCGCCAGATCTTGACGAAACTCTCCTGCAGAATATCCTGGGCCACCTCCTCGGTGCGCACAATCCGGAGGATCACCCCGTAGAGGGCAGCCGAATAGTGGTCGTAGAGCCAGTTGTAGGCGGCCATGTCGCGGTCGAGCAGGCCGCGCACCAGCACTTCCTCCGAAGCAAAACCCGACGAAGAAGGAGTGGCTTTCAAGGTCAGTAGCTCTTGGTCATGTCGTCGGGCAGGGCAAACACAAAGTGGGCGATCCCCACGGCGGCCGTGTCCAGTGCCGACAGGTCAGTTTGCTCTACCATCGAAATGGTCAGTACGTTTAGGTCGGGCCGGGCTTGTTGCAAGTACCAGCCAATGCCCTCGAAGCCATCCGAATGGTAGGAGCCGTTGAGGTGCAGCACGACCTGGCCGGGCTGGTGGTCGCGGAGGATAAAATGGGCCATGGTGGCATCTTTGAGGGCCTGGGCGGCCACCATTTGCCGGGCCGAAGCCCCGCCGTGCGCGCCTCCTTCGCCATGACCGCCCATCATGGTTTGCATTTTCTGGTAGGCGGGCAGTTCGTAGTCAACCGTCAGGGGCAGCGGGGCCATGTGGGCGCGTACGTTTTCGCTCAAGCTGTCGAGCGCCGCCAGACCTTGCCGGGCCACCAGGGCGGCGTAGCGCCGGGGTACGTTGGTAGCCACCACGGGCACACCCTGCGCAGTGGCCCACTGCACGAGCGGTTTGTAGTCGGTAGGGTAGTTGTTCCAGAGTTTGGCTTCGGCCTCCAGGTGGCGTTCGGCAATCAGTCCTTGTTGGTATTCGTCAAACAAGAGTTGGTTGTCGGCTTCGAGCATCTCGGCGCCCAGCCGCACCTGACCGGGCCGATCAGCGTGCAGGTCTTTGAGCAATTGCAGTTGCAACCAATGCACCAGCGTATTGTTGTGAAACTCACCAAAGAGCACCACGTCGGCCTTGGCTGCGGCTCGGCGCAGCTTCTGGTAGGAGGTGCGTTTACCTTTCTCGTCGAAGAGTTGGTAGGCGGGGCGTTCGTCTTTGGTAGCGGCACTGAGTATAGCACAGGCGACAAACAGCAGAAGCAGGCGGATCATGGAGCAGGAAATGACTGACGGATGGTCACCACGGAGCGTTGGCAAAGGCCCCCCAGCGGTGGATTGTGCTTGGCCAGCGATACTTGGCAGGAATTTACCTTTGGAAATTGCGTACGTACGCGCTCGACAATGCGTTGCAGCACGGCTTCGAGTAGTTGGGTGGGCTGGGCCATCTCGGTCCGGACGATCTCGTAGAGTTGGCCGTAGTCCACGGTGTGGGCCAGTGCGTCGCCCTGGGCGGCCTCGGCAAAGTCGGTTTCCACCCGGATGTCCACCGTGTAGCGATTGCCCAGTTCGCGCTCGGCCGCGAAGTAGCCGTGGTAGGCATAAAACTCCAGCCCCTCGAGGGCAATGGTGTGCTGGGTGGTCATCAGAGCTGGTCGAAAAAGGAGCGGGAATCGTCGTCGGGCGTTGCTTCGGACGCCGCTTTTTTCGGGGTTGGCAACGATTCAGTCGGTGACTCATTAACGGCGAGCGGAATCTGCCGCTGGCGTTGCTGAGCCCGCTCCACTCGGTCGAGCATGTCTCGCGAAAGGTGTTTGAGTTCGCTCAGCAGGTTTTCACGCCGATTTTCTACTTCCTGGTATTCGCGCTCCAACATCTTGACTTCGCGTTGCAAGTTCTGGAAGGTCTGCTTGGCTTCCTCTTCAGCTTCTTCCACAACGGTTTTGGCCTTCCAGCGGGCTTCCTTCAGCAAGGCGTCGGCTTGCATGCTGGCCTCGCGTTCGGTGATCTCGGCTTTTTC
>DAIMZG010000141.1:0-5077 GCA_036734065.1 Catalimonadaceae bacterium | reverse complement strand
GCAGTTGACCCGTGTAGGTTCGATGTTTATTTTTGGAACAAACCTATTCAGAAAACGACAGTTATCTGAGTAAGAGGCTCGTAAACCGAAGATAATGGGCAGGAAAGTGTTAGTACTCAATCAGGATTTCAGTGCGCTGAGTCTTTGTAGTGTTTCTAAAGCGTTTTTGCTGGTTTATCTCAACAAAGCCGAATTGGTGGATCAGGTCGAGCACGCCAACCTCCGCACCGTTACCACTACCTACCCGATGCCCTCCATCATCCGACTTTTCAATTACGTCAACATTCCCTACCGGGGAAGTGTGATGCTGAGTCGGCACAACGTCTTTAAGCGCGACAACTACACGTGCCAGTACTGTGGCTCCACCGAAGTCAACAGCCTGACGATTGACCACGTGCTTCCCCGCTCGCGGCAGGGGCGTTCTTCGTGGGACAACTTGGTGACGGCCTGCCGGATGTGCAACTCGCGCAAGGGCGACCTGACGCCCCAAGAGGCGGGCATGCCCCTGCGCCAACAGCCCTTCAAGCCTTCGTTTGTGATGTTCCTGCGCGACTTTTCGGGCCGGGTGGACGAGAGTTGGATGGTCTATCTGGGCCAGCGCTGGCGCAACTGACCCAGAAGTTTTGTGCTTGGTCCCATCACCCTCGCGGTGTTTCTACTTCCGGCGAGGGTTTTTCGTGGGCAGCCCGGCCGTCGGCCAACTTTTCCAGGCAAATGAACACCTCGCGGCCCTGCCGGGGCGGAATCGAGTTGTAGGCCCGGCCGAAGTGCCGAAAATGAAACCACGGCCGAAACAAGGCCTCGTATTCGGCCATGCTGCCGCCGAAGGGCGGGCGGTCGTCGTAGAGGGGGTCGTCGAAGAGCACGCCCACCAGGCGGCCACCGGGGCGCAGCCGCGCGTGCATCTGCCGGGCGTAGGCGGGGCGCAGGGCCGGGGGCAGCGTGCTCAGAAAGGTCTGCTCCACGATCAGGTCGTAGGTCTGGGTATGGGCAAAGAAATCTTCTTGCAGCAACTGCTCGGCCGGAAAATCCGGATGTTGCTCCCGAAATCGCCGCAGCGGCGTCGGGGCGATGTCGAGCACCCATACGTGCCCAAAGCCGCGCCCGAACAAATAGGCCGCTTCGTAGCTGTGGCCCCCGCCGGGAATGAGGATTCGCAGCGCAGGATCGGCGAGGCGGTCGAAATAAGCCTTGAGGGGCGTGGTGACAGACCCCGCATCCCAGCCCGTTTGGCCCGTGCGGTAGCGCTCTTCCCAATACGTAGCATCAAAAGGTGTCATGGGCGCAAATATTGAAAAAAGCTAGGCATTCCGTTAGCTTTGTCGCCCAACGAAGGCAACTGCTTGACTATATGAACGAAAACCAGGATACCCGGCGCCGGGGTTTGCTCGTGGGTATCATCGTGTTGCTGCTCATTGTGGTGGGCGTGCAATTCTATTTGCTGCTCCGCAACCAGCGCCAGATCGAAGAGAGCACTATCATCATCGAAGAAAACCGGGTGGCCATTTCGCGGTCAACTACCGAACTGGACTCGCTGCGCACCGAGCTAGAAACCCGTTACCGCGAACTCGTTTCGCTGGGGGGCGATACGGCCAGCCTCCGCCAGTCGCTCGACTCGCTCGACGCACAACTGGGCCGTGCCCGCCGCGATGCCAACTATTCCCGTTCGCAATACAACCAATTGCGCGAAGATTTCCGCACCCTGCTCACGCTCAAGGATGAGGAAATCGTGGGTCTCAAAAGCCAAAACGAGGTGCTTTTTCAGGAAAACGTGGGCCTAAAGCAAGCCATCGTACAGCGTGAAGATTCGATTAATCGCCTCATCAGGGGGCGGCAGGAGCTCAACGAGAAAGTAGCCGTGGCGTCGGTGCTGCAGGCCGTGGACGTGCAAATCGCTGTCATTGACAGCCGGGGCAAAGAGCGCGACGACGACGACAACCGCTTCCGGGCCCGCCGGGTGGACAAGCTCAAGATATCTTTTGCCATCGCCGAAAACCCCGTGGCCCGTATCGAGACCAAAGAGGTGATGCTGCGCGTGCTCGACACCGACGGCCAAGTCTTGCCCGATGTGGCCACAAGTTCGGGTACCTTTACAACTGCCGAAGGGCGTGCACTGGCTTACACGGCCCGGCAAAGTTTCCTGTTTGACAATCGCCGTCCGCAGCTCGTATTTATCTACGAAAAGGGAATCCCCTTTGAGGCGGGCACCTACCCCGTAGAGCTTTACGCCGAAGGACATCTGATTGGCAAGAGTGAATTTGTGATCCGGTGAAAAGGTGGCTTGGCACGTGGGTAATGGTTTGCTTGGCTTGTACGGCCCTCCGGGCGCAGGACGAAGCCAAGCCGGACTATCGGCCGGAAACGCAGCTGGGCCTGCGGGGTGGCTTCACGCTGGGCAGGCTCAATACGCCTCCGTCGTCGGCCCAGCGCTTTCTGCCGGGCATGGCCGCCGGGCTGATCTTCCGCCACTTCGAGCAGCGCAACTTGGGCGTACAACTTGAACTCAACTTTGCCCAGCGCGGCTGGGGCGAAAACATCGAAGGGCCCGACACCTACGAACGCAGGCTGAGCTACCTCGAAGTGCCTTTCTACACCATGGTGGGCTTTGGTCGGCGGGGTTTTCGGGTGTATCTGTCGGCGGGAACTTTCGTGTCCTACCTGTTAAATGAGCAAGAAACCGCGCGCCTCCGCGATCCGGCCAATGCCCGCGAGTACTTCGGCCGTCGCGTAGAAAATCCCGTTGACTATGGCCTGGGCGGCGGGCTGGGTATCCGGTTGCCCGTGGCGGGCCAGGTGCTAGTCGTGGAGGGACGCTTCCACCAGAGTTTTGGCCAGCTTTTTACCACCCTCGACGACCGTACCCTCAATACCAACAGCCAAGTGGTAACGCTCTCGGTGGCGTACTTGTGGCACTGGCCAGGTCGGTAAGTTCTTTTTTATGCCAAACAATAGTTTTCTGGTCGGGTAATATATTTATCTTCGCGCCTCCCTTGACTGAAATCCCTCGTCTTATCCCACGCTGAAAAATTACGGCCGTTTTCCCGCACGTAGTTTTCACCTCATTGCACCATGTCTTCCGTTGAAATTATTGCCGCCGAGCTGCAATTGCGGCCCGCTCAGGTACGCGCCACGGCCGAACTGCTCGACGAAGGGGCCACCATTCCCTTCATTGCCCGCTACCGCAAAGAACTCACCGATAGCCTCGACGAAGTGGCCATCGCGGCCATCCGCGACCGCCTGCGACAGTTGCGCGACCTCGAAGACCGCCGCGCAGCCATCCTCAAATCGCTCCAAGAACAGGGCACACTCACCGACGAACTGGCCGCACGGGTGAACGCCGCCGCCACCATGGCCCGGCTCGAAGACGTGTACCTGCCCTTTCGTCCCCGCCGCCGTACCCGCGCCACTGTGGCGCGCGAGCGGGGCCTGGAGCCCCTGGCACAGTGGCTTTTCGAGCAAGAAAAAGGCGATGTGCGGGCTAGGGCGGCCGAGTTTGTCCGGCCCGACGCCGACGTACCCGACGCCGACGCGGCCCTGGCCGGTGCCCGCGACATTGTGGCCGAGCGCATCAGCGAAGATGCCGACGTAAGGGCCCGGATGCGGCAGTTTTTCGCTGCCCAAGGGCAGGTGCGTAGCCGGGTGATGGCTGGCAAAGAAAGCGAAGGCCAGAAATACCGCGACTATTTTGAGTGGGACGAGCCGGCCGACAAAATTCCGTCGCACCGGATGTTGGCCCTGCGCCGCGCCGAGAAAGAAAATATCATCAGCCTCGACATTGCCCCGCCCGAAACCGACGCCCTGCGGCTGCTGGAAGACCTGACCGTGCAAGGCACGCACCCCAGCGCCGAGCAGGTGCGCTTGGCCGCCCGCGACGGCTACAAGCGTTTGCTCAAGCCCGCCCTCGAAACCGAAATGCGCCTGCAACTCAAGCAGCGGGCCGACGCCGAAGCCATTCGGGTCTTTGTCGAGAATGTCCGGCAGTTGCTGCTGGCCCCGCCCCTCGGCCAAAAGCCCGTCATGGCCATTGACCCGGGCTTCCGTACGGGTTGCAAAGTGGTCTGCCTCGATGCTCAGGGGCAACTAGTAGCTTTCGATACCATTTTTCCGCACGAGCCCCAGCGCCAAACGGCCCAGGCCGGCGCCACGCTGCGCTTTCTGATTAGCAAAAATGCCGTAGAGGCCATTGCCATCGGCAACGGCACGGCCGGGCGCGAAACCGAAGCGTTTGTCCGTAGCCTGGGCCTGCCGCCCGAAATCAACATCGTGATGGTCAGCGAAAGCGGCGCATCGGTCTATTCGGCCTCGGCGGCGGCCCGCGAAGAATTTCCCACCTACGACATCACCGTGCGGGGTGGCGTGTCCATCGGGCGGCGACTGATGGATCCGCTGGCTGAACTGGTCAAGATTGACCCCAAATCTATCGGCGTGGGTCAGTACCAGCACGACGTAGAGCCGTCAGCCCTCAAGCGCAGCCTCGACGACACGGTCGAAAGCTGCGTGAACGCTGTCGGCGTAGAACTCAATACGGCCAGCAAGCAACTGCTCACCTACGTATCGGGCCTGGGGCCCCAGTTGGCCCAGCACATCGTGGAGTACCGCAATGCCAACGGTCCTTTCCGCAACCGGGCCGAACTGCGCCAAGTCGCCCGACTGGGCGAAAAAGCCTTTGTGCAGGCCGCCGGATTTTTGCGCATCCGCGATGCCGACTATCCGCTTGATCGCAGTGCCGTACACCCCGAGAGCTACGGCGTAGTCGAACAAATGGCCAGCGACCTCGACTGCTCGGTGGCGGACCTGATGGCCGACGAAAGCCTGCGGGCCCAGATTGACCTGACGCGCTACCAGACCGAGTTTATCGGCTTGCCCACCCTGCAGGATATCTTGGCCGAGTTGGCCCGCCCGGGACGCGATCCCCGCGCGGCCTTCGAGTCGGTGCAGTTTAGCGAAGGTATTCATGACCTTAAAGACCTGACCATCGGCATGAAGTTGCCGGGCGTCGTGACCAACATTACTGCGTTTGGCGCTTTTGTGGACGTGGGCGTACACCAGGACGGACTCGTGCACGTCAGCCACCTGG
>DAIMZG010000140.1:0-5114 GCA_036734065.1 Catalimonadaceae bacterium | reverse complement strand
TTGAAGCGCGCCACCGAATTGTTGATCACCCGGGCCACCCGGTAACGGTACTGCGGACTCGTTGGCAGGAAGGACGTCAGGCTATCGGAATGCACCGTATCACCGGGAATGCCCGTTTGCGCCCGACGGCGCTCCTGATCGAGCATTTCGCTGAGGCGGGCATTTTCGCGGGCGAGGGCTTCGTTGGTCTCGGTCAGCAGAAAATACGACTGCACCGAACCCGAAGAAGCCGTCAGGCGGGCCGCCACTTGGTTGGAGGAGGTCAGAAAGGCCGTTTGCTGAAAACGATTGTGCCGGACGATGAGCCAGATGCAGCCCAGTTCAAGTACTACGAAAAGCAAAAATGTCCGGAAACGATAAAGTAAATCGAATAATCCGCGCATAGATCAGGAGGCGACGCGGTGAAATTAAGTATTTAAAGAGCCGTCGCCGCGCCAATCGGCCATTCTCTAAGTGGCTGTAAGATAATCACTTACATTACGCATTGCGGAAAAGTTTGGTGCTTTATGCAGTAGCTATTCTACAAAAAACCGGACATAAATAAGGTCCAAGGTCCGAGCAGTCGTCCACAACGCGTGGCACCGTTCCCCCACGGGCGTTTTTTCATTGAATCAGTACGGCCTTAAAGGCGTCGAGCCGCTTGAGGGCCATGCCCGTACCGCGCACCACGGCCCGCAGGGGATCTTCGGCCACGTGGATGGGCAGCTTGGTTTTGAGAGCCAAGCGCTTGTCGAGTCCCCGCAGCATGGCCCCGCCGCCCGTCAGGTGAATGCCGTTTTCATAAATGTCGGCCGAAAGCTCGGGCGGCGAAATCTCCAGGGCTTTGAGCACCGCCTCTTCAATTTTAGATACCGATTTGTCGAGGGCAAAGGCAATCTCAGAATAGCTCACCTTGATTGTCTTGGGGATGCCCGTCATCAGGTCGCGTCCCCGGATTTCGTAATCCGGCAGCGGATTATCCAGTTCCGTAAGGGCCGAGCCGACTTCGATCTTCACCTTTTCGGCCGAACGCTCACCGATCAGGAGGTTGTGCTGGCGGCGCATATAATCAAGAATATCCTTGGTGAACACGTCGCCCGCTACGCGGATAGACTGGTCGCAGACGATGCCCGAAAGGGCAATCACCGCGATTTCGGTGGTGCCCCCGCCAATGTCCACAATCATTGAGCCCACGGGCTGTTCGATGTCAATCCCGATGCCGATGGCCGCCGCCAGGGGCTCGTGGATCATGTATACCTCCTTGGCACCGGCGTGCTCGGCCGAGTCCTTGACGGCCCGCTTTTCCACTTCGGTGATGCCCGACGGAATGCAAATCACCATCCGGTAAGAAGGCGTGAAGATCTGGTTGCGGTTGGTATTGATCATCTTGATCATCCCGCGGATCATTTGCTCGGCAGCCGTAAAGTCGGCAATCACGCCGTCTTTGAGGGGACGGATGGTCTTGATGCTCTCGTGGGTTTTTTCGTGCATTTGCATGGCCTTCGTACCGATGGCCAGCACTTTTCCCGATTGCTTGTTGATCGCAATGATGGAGGGCTCGTCCACCACGATCTTGTCTTTATAAATGATCAGCGTATTGGCCGTGCCCAAGTCAATGGCAATGTCGCTGTTAAAAATATCGAAGAATCCCATAAGGGGTTAGAGATGAATAGCTTGCCCGGCGCGCCGGACCCACTAAGTGGCTGACAAAAAACCCTTTCAGCTTGCCGCATCCCGACGATGCACAGGGGCTGCATGGGCGACCAAAGTAAGTGATTTTTAACAGATTAATTCCAACACCCCCCGCGCGGCCGCGTAATTTTTGAGGTACAAACCTGCTCAATTTTTAATGTTTGAAGTGCCGCACGCCCGTCATGACCATCGCCATCTGGTGGGTGTCGCAGCAGTTCACCGAATCTTGGTCGCGCACCGAGCCGCCGGGCTGCACCACGGCCGTCACCCCGGCGGCGTGGGCAATCTCGACGCAGTCCGGGAACGGGAAGAACGCGTCGGAAGCCATCACGCTCCCGGCCAGGTCGAAACCAAAACTGCGGGCCTTTTCGATGGCCTGCCGCAAGGCATCCACGCGCGAGGTCTGGCCCACGCCACTGGCCAGCAACTGGTCGGCCCGGGCCAGCACAATGGTGTTGGACTTGGTGTGCTTGACAAGCTTGAGGGCAAACTCCAGCCCGCGCGCCTCCGCTTCGGTGGGCGTGCGCTGGGTCACCATCCGGAAGTCGGCGGCCGTTTCCATAGCCAGGTCTTTGTCTTGCTCGATCACGCCGTTGAGCAACGTACGAAACTGCGGGGCCGACAAGTCGCCGGGCTGCTGGCGCAGCAAGATGCGGTTTTTCTTGCCCTGCAAAATGGTCAGGGCCGCCGCGTCGTAGGCCGGGGCAATCAGTACCTCGAAAAAGAGCTGGTGCAGCTCGTGGGCCACGGCCTCGTTGACGGGCTGGTTGGTGATGATCACCCCACCGAAGGCCGATACCGGATCGGCCGCCAGGGCCTTGCGGTAGGCTTCTTGGGGCGTGGGCGCAGAGGCCAGTCCGCACGCATTGGTGTGCTTCAGAATGGCGTAGGTGGCTTTCTGATCGGCGCTGTCGGCAAACTCGGCCATCAGCGTCACGGCCGCCTCCACGTCCACCAGGTTGTTGTACGAAAGCTCCTTGCCGTGCAATTGGGTGAGCAACTCTTCGAGCGGGCCGTAGAAGGTGCCCCGCTGGTGCGGGTTTTCGCCGTAGCGCAGTGTGCGGCCGCCCGTCTGGCTGTGGCGAAAGGCCGTTACGACCTTGCCCCGGTTGAAGTAGCTGAAGATGGCCGCGTCGTAGTGCGAACTGACCGCAAAGGCGTACGTGGCAAAACGCTGGCGCTCGGCCAGTTGCGTACGTCCGCCGTCGCGGCCCAGCAGGTCGAGCAGCTCGGCGTAGTGCGCCTGGCCGGGCACCACCAGCACATCGCGGAAGTTTTTGGCCGCCGCCCGGATCAGCGAGATGCCGCCAATGTCAATCTTTTCGATGATTTCGGCCTCTTTGGCCCCCGAGGCCACGGTTGCCTCGAAGGGGTACAAGTCCACGATCACCAGGTCGAGGTCGGGCAACTCATATTCGCTCACCTGGGCGGCGTCTTGGGCGGCGTCGCGGCGATGCAGAATGCCGCCAAACACCTTGGGGTGCAGGGTTTTGACGCGCCCGCCCAGAATGGACGGGTAGCCCGTCAGGTCTTCGACGGCCGTGACGGGCAGGCCCAGCCCGGCAATGAACGATTGCGTACCGCCCGTCGAGTAGAGTTGCACCCCCAGGTCGTGCAGGCGGTGCAAGATGGGTTCGAGGTTCTCTTTGTGATAGACAGAGATCAGGGCAGAGCGAAGGGCGCGTTCGGACATGGCAGGCAAGAAATTTTTTTGAAGCCGCAAAGGTAGTATTCCCGCCCGAAACCTGATTCTAGTATGCGGGCCTATGCGCCAGTCAGTTGACTTGCTTGCTGCTCTTCGCGGGGCGGACGGCTGTGCGCCTGCCGTTGCGCCTGTAGGCTTCAGAACAAAAAATACCAGTTCTATTTCCAGGCTAATATCCATCACCGCATTATCGTCGAGCGTGGAGGCGGATGGTCCTACAGCAGCACCGACATTCCCTGCGCCAGGCCACGGACCAGCGATCTATCTGCAGGGTTTTTCTTAGGGATCAGGCAGCTCATTTTGTGGGGCTACAAGGCAAAAATACGAAATGTTGAGGATCAGGAGGCTCAATAGTCCTCAAGCAAACCTGTTTTTAGGAAGCAAATTTCTCTTTCAGGAATGACTACGTTAAGGAGACGATATTTCGGATTTTAATAGAAGTGTGTCAGGTACATTTAGACTTCTTTTCAAATTTTTATATTCTTCTATAGCAAGTGGCCCGTATATGGTTTCGCAGTCTTTTTTAAGTATCCAGTACTTGAATATCGTACTGGTATTCAGCATTCTCAAAACTTTGGTATTATTGCTCGGCATTAAAGGTCTGTCGGCAGTAAAGTTCTTGATTTCTATCTTTCCAAAGATTTCGTCTAGGGGTTTTTGTGCAACCACTATGAAGAACTCGTTCTGCCTGTACTCTTCAACGTGTGCGCCTATGACATTCACGCCATCTTCCATAAAGAAAACTTCTCTCTGCGCTCCTTGAATGTACGTGATTTTCTTACCCCTTTTTCCCCTTTCGTTGTACTCGAAAACATTGTCATTGTCAATCTTAGACAATTCCAAGGACAGGCACATACCCAGTTCGGTATCACTGATGTATGAATAACATCCTAACTCCTTGTTGTCTGTACAACAGGAAAAAGCTAGGAGAATCAAAAAAAAGCGGGCACGTTTCATGTCAAGGTTTTATGGACACAAAGCCAAGAGAAAAAATTATAAAAGGATCGCCGTTGTAAAATGAGCCCCCGCAATCCGTGTAGGCCCCAAAATCCTCGGTATGTGGACATTATCAATGACAAAGCTAACAATTCCTCTTGTCCCCCCCACGCCCGTGCAGCAACTGACCGCCTGCCACGCAAATGCATGTCCGCGAGCCCCTTGGTAACTGGCGGGCAAGTGAAACGCGTCGTATTTGAGAAACGACCATTCGGCTGGCCTACTTATCTTTACAATCTTTACACGGCGGACGGTTTCCGCGCTGATATATCTCCCTGTCCAAAAGCCTTCGCTATGCTCGGCCTCCAATTGCCCACTGACCCGCGCTGGGTAGATATCGCCCAAAAAAACATTGAAGACATCTTGGTAGATCACGCCTACTGTGAGCAAAAGGCCGCTTCGAGCGGCATATCGCTCATTGTCTCCTACCCCGAAAAAACCCAGTTGGTGGACGTGCTCACCGAAGTGGTGGCCGAAGAATGGGGCCATTTCGAACGGGTGCTGGCCGAGCTGCGCCGCCGCAACTACCCGCTCGGGCCGCCCCGCCGCGACGAATACGTCGTGCAGCTCCAGCAACTGGAGCGCAAGGGCGGCAGCCGCGAAGACCGGCTCGTCGAGAAGTTGCTCCTCAACGCCATCATTGAGGCCCGCAGTTGCGAGCGCTTTCGCCTGCTTTCGGAGCAGATTGCCGACGCGGGCCTGCGCAAGTTCTACTACGAACTGATGGTCTCGGAGGCCAACC
>DAIMZG010000139.1:0-5150 GCA_036734065.1 Catalimonadaceae bacterium | reverse complement strand
TCTACGAAGTGGTCGGCCACCATGTCAATCCCGAAGGTATTGTAGGGGCGCAGCGAGTGGTGACGTCGGATGTTCATCGGCACGAAAGTAACCGATCCGGGCCGAAGATGCACCTTGCTCCCCGGCGCGGGGCACCAGAAAAGCACGTGACTTCGGTAGGGAATTCGTTTCTTTGCGTTTCTAACATTCGCCTATTTTCCCCAAATCTGATGGAAGGAACCGCACTCGAAATTCGCTGCATCAATACCCTGCGCCTACTGTCCGCCGACGCCGTACAGAAGGCCAATTCGGGCCATCCCGGTATGCCGATGGGCGCCGCCCCGATGGCCTTTATGCTCTGGGCCAACTTTTTGCGTCACAACCCCCGCGACCCGCAGTGGCCCAACCGCGACCGTTTTGTGCTCTCGGCCGGCCACGGCTGCATGTTGCAATATGCCCTGTTGCACCTGACGGGCTACGACGTAACGATGGAAGACCTGAAAAACTTCCGCCAAATGGGCAGCATCACGGCCGGCCACCCCGAATACAACCTTACGCCGGGCGTAGAAGTCACCACCGGGCCCCTGGGCCAAGGCTTCGCCAACGGTGTCGGCTTTGCCATTGCTCAACAGCACCTGGCCGCCCGCTACAACCGGCCCGATTTTGCGTTGTTCGACTACCGCGTATTCGCCATTTGCAGCGACGGCGACCTAATGGAAGGCATCTCGTCGGAGGCTGCTTCGCTGGCCGGACACCTGGGCCTGGGCAACCTGATCTACCTCTACGACGACAACCAGATCAGCATCGAAGGCAGCACCGAGCTGGCCTTCACCGAAAACGTGACCATGCGCTTCGAGGCCTTCGGCTGGCAAGTGCTGGTGGTGGACAACGGCAACGACCTCGACCAGATCCGGGAAGCCCTGCTGGCGGCCGAACAAGATACCCAGCGGCCCACCCTTATCCGCGTCCGGACGCAGATTGGGTTCGGCAGTCCCAACAAAGTCAACACGGCCGCCGCCCACGGCTCGCCCCTCGGCCCCGACGAAGTGGCCCGCACCAAGCAGCAACTGGGCTGGGATCCGGACAAGCACTTCTTCGTTCCCAACCAGGTAGCCAAGTTTTTCCGGCAGGCCGTGGTGGAGGGCGAACAGCGCCAGCACGCCTGGCAACAGCGGTGGGAAGCCTACCAAAAGGCCCATCCCGACTTGGCCGCCGAGTACACCCGCCTGCAACAGGGCGAATTGGTCAGCGGCTGGGAGAACCACCTGCCCACCTTCGAGGCATCGGCCAGCGGCATGGCTACGCGCAAGGCCTCGGGGCAGACGCTCAACGCCGTGGCGGCCGATTTTCCATTGCTGATGGGCGGCTCGGCCGACCTGGAGCCTTCTACCAACACCTACCTCAAGGGATTGGGCGAGTTTACGGCCACCGACCGCAGCGGCCGCAACATGCGCTTTGGCGTACGCGAGCACGCCATGGGGGCCATCCTCAACGGCATGGCCCTGACGTCCGGCTTCCGGCCCTACGGGGCTACTTTTCTGATCTTTTCGGAGTACATGCGCCCCGCCATTCGCCTGGCGGCCATCATGAAGATCAACCCGATCTACGTCTTTACGCACGACAGCATCGGGCTGGGCGAAGACGGCACCACGCACCAGCCCATCGAGCAACTGGCCGCCCTGCGGGCCATTCCTAACCTGCTGGTGCTGCGCCCCGCCGATGCCAACGAAACGGCGCAGGCCTGGGGCGTGGCCTTGCAACACCGCCGCGGCCCCATCGCCCTGGTGCTCACCCGGCAGAACCTACCCGTGCTGGATCGTACCGACATGGCCCCGGCCTCGGAACTGGCGCGCGGCGCCTACGTGCTGCGCGAAGCCGAGGGCGGCACGCCCGAAGGCATCCTGATCGCGACGGGCTCGGAGGTGGCTTTGGCCCTGGAGGCGCAAGCGGTTTTGCAGCAAGAAGGCATCCGCGTGCGGGTGGTCAGCATGCCGTCGCAAGAACTGTTTGCGGCCCAGCCGCGCGACTACCAGCAGTCGGTATTGCCCCCTGCCTTGCGCAAGCGCGTCACCGTCGAGGCCGGCACTACTTTCGGCTGGCACCGCTACGCCACCGACGAAGGCATCGCCGTGGGCATTGACCAGTTTGGCGAGTCGGGCCCGTACGAGGCGCTGATGGCGCACTTCGGCTTTACGGTCGAAAACCTGTGCGCCCAGATGAAGCGCGTGTTGCAGGCTACGGCCGCCGAATAGCCGTCGCCATCGTCCTTTGCTACGCCCGGTGCCGCTTCGCAGGCGCCGGGCTTTTTTTGTGCCCCTGACTTCTTCGAATTCAGGCGTTACGCAAAGTCAGGGAAAAACCGCCGAGGACTGCCCGATCAGCGCGCATAGGTCCTCGGAGGTTTGCGGCCAGCGCATTTCTGGCGTGAGCGTGCGTAACTCCTAAAATTAATTTCTTTCGGTCGTAACACCTTTTTTTTATGAATAGCATTGCACCGGGTGCAAAATAAAAGTACATTAGGTCAGACATACTACTTTATAATTTTTTTTCATTTCAACCTTTACCACCATGAACTTTACCCCGAGTTTCCGCCGCGACGCTACGCCCGACAGCAAAGTCCGGGCGGCTACCGCCCACGACTCCGTACGCCACTACATGGCCACCGAACTGATCGCTTTTCATCCTGACCAGGAAGTGAGCGAAGCCATTGACATCCTGCTCAAACACAAGATTTCGGGCGCGCCCGTCCTCGACGATCACCGGCAACTGGTGGGCATCTTGTCCGAAAAAGACTGTTTGCGCCTGCTCGTGGATCATGCCTACTACAACCAGCCCATCAGTAAAGGCAAAGTAGCCGACTACATGTCGCGCGAGGTGATGACCGTGTCAATCAATAGCAGCCTCGTGGACGTGGCCAATGCCTTCATCCGTACGCCCTACCGCCGCTTTCCGGTGGTCGAAAACGGCAAGATCGTCGGTCAGGTCAGCCGCCGCGACGTGCTGCGGGCCACCAAAGACATCGAGGTAACCACCTGGTGATCGTCCTACTACTACCGCTGCGCACCCCCGGGCATTGTCGAAAGGCAATGCTTTTTTGACGTAAGGGCTGAGCTTCGCAAATTCAGTCCGGTTGGCCTTTCGAATCTCCCGCCGCGTCGCGGTTAGGCAGTTTACGGGCTGCGTAGCACCCACCCGCCCCGAATGGCTACCTTTGCGGCGGCGACCTCCCGCCCACCCACCATCAGGGCCGAATGTAGGCCCCTCTCTTTTGGTCTTCGGCGCAACGGGCACGCTGTTTGCGCGCGTGGGGCGGCTAGACACATCCTAGACCCGTCTTTTTGTAGAAAACCACACGCAGATGACCAAAAAATTGCTCGTCGGATTCGCGCTCGTCATGTTGATACTGGTGCTGATCTACCGCGACCTGATCGCCTACGGACTGGCCCAGGCCAAGGGGCAGTGGCGGGTGCTCTACCACGCGCGTCCGATTGCGGAAGTGCTGGCCGACCCCGGCTTTCCCGATTCGCTCAAGGCGCGCATCGAACTGGTGCAGCGCATCAGGCGCTACGCCGTAGATTCGCTCGGCATCAACGACTCGCCCAACTACACCACCGTGTACGACGACGGCCCGCGGCCGATTCTGCAGAACCTGACCGCCTGCCAACCCTTTGCGATGGAGCCGTACACCTGGCGCTTCCCCTACCTGGGCCAAGTGCCCTACAAAGGTTTTTTCGACTCGACAATGCTGGTCCGCGAGACGCAGCGCGTGGCCGCCGCCGGCTACGAGACCTACGTCTATCCGGTGGGGGGCTGGTCCACGCTGGGCTGGTTTCGCGACCCAATTCTGGCCTCGATGCTGCGCCGCTCCGAAGGCGACCTGGCCAACCTGATTATCCACGAACTGACCCACGCCACGCTGTTCATCAAAGACAACGTGCAGTACAACGAGAACCTGGCCACCTTCGTGGGCGACGAGGGGGCCAAGCGTTTTCTGGCCCACCACTACGGCGCCGAGTCGCCCGAATACCGCCGCTACGCAAGCAGCGACGAAGACCGCGCCCGCTACGGCCAGCACATTTTGGGTGGCTATCGGCGCCTCGACAGCCTCTACCGCAGCTTTCCGGCCACGATGGACGTGGCCGAAAAGCAACTGCACAAGGAAACGCTCATCCGGCGCATTGTGGCTGACCTAGACACGGTACCATTTTTGTTCCCGGAGCGCTATCGCCGTCGGCAGCAAAGCGACTGGCTTCCTAACAACAACTACTTTATGTCGTACCGCCACTACCGCGAAAATCAGAACCAGTTTGCCCGCGAATTTGAAGAAGATTTCGGGGGAGATTTCCCGGCCTATCTCGCGTATCTCAAAGAGAAATACCCTTCTTTATAGAATTTAACCCAAACTGTCTGCCCATTCGGGGGCATCTTCCGGGAAAGATGCGAACTTTGTTCAATATGAATGCTACACGTTTACGATACGGCTGGGGACTGCTGGGCATTTTGCTGATGAGTAGTTTTATGATGGCCGACCGCTACCGCCCTGCGCGCATTGACGCGTTCCGCCCCGGCGAAACGCTGGAATTTCGGGTACACTACGGCTTCCTCACGGCCGGCGAAGCCATCATCCGCGTCGAGCCGCAAGTGCACACCGTCAACCGTCGCCCCTGCTACAAGATTGAGGTCAGCGGCCGCTCTACGGGCGCTTTCGACATGTTTACGCGCATCCGCGACGCGTGGGGCACCTACGTGGACACGCTGGCCTACGTGCCGCAGCGGGCCTACCGCAACATCGAGGAGGGCAAATACCGCAAGTACGAAGTGACCGAGTTTGACCACGCCCGCGACACGGCCGTGGTGGTTGACGCGCGCCGCCAGCAGGAAAAGCGCGTGGCCATTCCCGAGGGCGTCTTCGACCTGGTGAGCGGCTCGTATTACCTGCGCCTGCTGCCCTACGAGCGGATGCGCGTGGGCGACACCATCCGCCTCGACGGCCTGCTCGAGAACCAGCTTTACCACCTCAAGGTGGTCTATCAGGGTCGGCAGATGCTCAGTACCTCCGACTTTGGCAAAGTCCAGGCCCACCGCCTGGTACCGCAGATGCCTAATAACAAGCTTTTTGACGGCGAAAATGCCATCGAGGTATTCGTTTCGGCCGACCGCAACCGCATTCC
>DAIMZG010000138.1:2144-5162 GCA_036734065.1 Catalimonadaceae bacterium | reverse complement strand
TGACGCGCTTCAACCGCGCCGACAGCTTGCGCGGCTACCTCAACCCCTACCGCAGCGCCTACGACGTCACCTTCTACGACCTGCACGTGCGCCTGCGGCCCGAAGACCAATTCATCAGCGGCCACAATACCATCCATTTCCGGACGGTCGAGCCGTTCAGCCAACTGCAGTTTGACCTGTTTGCCAACATGGACATCGCCGAGATTACCTGCGGCGACCAACCTCTTACGTTCCGGCGCGAGGGCGATGCGGTCTTTGTGCAGATGCCCGAACGGCAGGCGCCGGGCAGTACCAACGCCATCCGCGTGGTGTATTCGGGGCAGCCCGTCACGGCCGTCAATCCCCCCTGGGAAGGGGGTTTTGTCTGGCGCGAAGATGCGCGTTTCCGTCCCTGGATTGGCGTGGCCTGCGAAGGCATGGGGGCCAGCCTCTGGTGGCCCAACAAAGACCACCTCTCCGAAAAGCCCGACAGCATGGCCATCACCTGCGAGGTGCCCGCCGCCCTGATGGCCGTCGCCAACGGCACCCTGCGGCAGGTGTCGGTTATTGACAGCGGCGATTACCGCCGCTTCGAGTGGTTTGTCCACTACCCCATCAACAACTACAACGTCACCATCAACGTCGGCGACTACGTCCACCTGCGCGATACCTACCAAAGCCCCACGGGCCGCAGCCTCGACCTGGACTACTACGTACTGCGCGACAACCGGGAAAAAGCCCGCCAACATTTCCAACAAGTGAAGCCCATGCTGCGGCATTTCGAAAGCCTCTTCGGGCCGTATCCCTTCTGGGAAGATGGCTACGCCTTGGTGGAGACGCCCTACTGGGGTATGGAGCACCAAAGTGCCATTGCCTACGGCAGCGACTACCGCAACAACGAATTTGGCTTCGACTTCATCATCCTCCACGAGAGTGGACACGAATACTGGGGCAACAGCGTCTCGATCCGCGACCACGGCGAAATGTGGATCCACGAAGGTTTTTGCACCTACGCCGAAGCCCTCTTTCTCGAAGCCCGCGATGGCTACGACACGGCCGTGCGCTACTTGCGTACCCAGCGCCAGCAGATCAAAAATCAGGAAGCCATGCTGGGTCCGCTTGACGTCAACTACCGCTACTGGGAGGACGCCGACATCTATTACAAAGGCACCTGGCTGTTGCACACGCTGCGCAACTGGTACGGCGACAGTGCCCGGTGGCACGCGGCTATCCACGCCCTAGCCACCGACTACGCCCACCGCTTTATCAGCACGCCCGACGTGGTAGCGCATTTCGAAAAACATACAGGCCTGCCGCTCCAGTCCTTTTTCGACCAGTACCTCCGGCACCCGCTCCCGCCCCGCCTGGCCTACCGCCTGGAGCGCAAGGGCAACGAAACGGTGCTGCACTACCGCTGGGAAACCGAAGTGAGCGACTTTGTGATGCCCTACCGCGTACGGGTGCCGGGCGGGACGTGGCAAGACCTCCGGCCGACCCACGCGTGGCAAACACTTGCCCTGGGCAAGGTGGGCAAAGTAAGGCGACTGGAAGGCGACGACGACTCGTTTTACGTGCTGCTGAAACCTACCAAATAGGACGCTCATTCGATCAGCCCGAGGGCTTCTTGCGCTGCCAGTCGGCTATTGAGCGTACGTTGCAGGGCATCCAACGCCCCGAGTTGGGCGGCGCGCAAGTCGTTTTCGGCCAAGATGACCTCAATGTAGGTCTTGACCCCCTCGTCGTACTGCAGCTTGAGGATTCGGTACACCTCTTGGGCCGTCTGCTCGTTTTCCCGCGCCATTTCCCAGGCGTAGCGGGCCGCCTGGTAATCGGCCAGGGCC
This sequence comes from Catalimonadaceae bacterium, assembly GCA_036734065.1. Classification (GTDB taxonomy): domain Bacteria; phylum Bacteroidota; class Bacteroidia; order Cytophagales; family Flexibacteraceae; genus DAIMZG01. The sequence continues at coordinate 3,342 of DAIMZG010000138.1, read as the reverse complement.
GAGGCGTATTCAGTGCGAATGCTGTTTTCGAGGTCGGTACGTGCCCATTCGAGCGACTCGAGCCGCAACTCGGCTTCCTGACGGGCGCGCACCCGGGCCAACCCGCGAAACAAAGGCACCGAAGCCGCTATGCCTACGAATGAGTAAGGAAAGGATCGGTCGTAGAGGTCTTCGAACTGGGGACTGAGAAAGTCGAGGCCGTAGCGGTAAAACGCCGACACGCTGGGCAGGAAATCCCAGCGGTGAAAGTCGAGTTCCGTTTGCCGAAGGGTCTGCTGGGTGCGCAACTGGCGCAACTCAATGCGGCGCTGGGCGCTGAGCACCTGCGCCGTATCGAAGGGTACTTCGGCCCGCAGTTGGGCCAGGTCGTCGGCCAACACCAGGGGCTGCTCGGGTGAGTAGTTCATCGCCTCCCGCAGGCGCGCTGCTTTGGCCGTCAGGCCTTCGCGCAGCGCCCGCCGCTGCACCTGCACATTGCGCAGTTGCACGGTGGCCCGCTTATAGTCGGTCTGGTCGTTGAGGCCGGCCTCGTAGCGGCTGCGGGCATCGCGCACATTTTTTTCGAGTCTTTCCAGGGCCTGGTCATAGATGGCCACCTGCGCACGGGCCAGCACCAAGTCGTAGAAGGCTCTGCTGACCGCCACGGTGACGGCGATGCGCTGCGCGGCCGTCGCCTGCTCGGCGGCCAGCCGCTCGTAGGGAGCTGCCCGCGAAGCCCGTCGCAGGTCGTTGCGAAACAGGGTCTGTTGCACGTCGAGGTTCACACTCGAGTTGTGGGGTACCCCGAGTTGGACCTGGCGCAATTCGCCCGAACCCGGATTGTTGAAGTCAGGGAAAATGGCCGTTTGCAGGCGGAGAAAATAGGTGTAGTCGTAGCTGAGGCTGGCTTGCGGCAACCACTCGGCTTGGGCACGCTGGGTCTGCCGCTGCGCAATGGCCTGGTCGAGTTGTGCTTGTTGCAAAATCGGGGCGTGGTCGAGGGCATACTGCACGCACGCCTGCCGCGTGAGCGGTCCCGAAGCCTGCCCGCAGGCTATGTGGGCGGCACCTACCCACCAAAATCCGACGAGCAGCCGGTACATACAAGACATCTGCCAACTCATCCCCTAGCGCATTGATCTGGGCTAATTACTCGCTTCCGGCCGAAATTGTTGTGCGCGCTGTGCCGCGTCCGACCTCTTCGGGCGAAAGCCGCACG
>DAIMZG010000138.1:0-2044 GCA_036734065.1 Catalimonadaceae bacterium | reverse complement strand
CCGCACGGCCTGGTAGCCGCCCGGCCCCAACTCGGTTTCCATGCGCGAGCACGGATGGCAAAGCCCCGTGCCCTCCAGCCAGACCTCCCCGATCCGAAAGGCTTGGTCCTTGAGGGCCAGCAAGTTGATGCCCTCCACCACCAGGTTGCGGCGCAATTGCCCGGCCGTAACGCCTTCGCGCCCCGCAAGGCTGGCAATAACGGGCAGGTGCTCGGCTTGCAGCAACGTGACGGCCCGCTGGCCACTACGGCCTGCGTAGTGATCGCCCACCAGCCCAGTGGGGCCAACGACCGCCGTGGCGGGTTCGCTGAGCGGTGCGTAGCGGGTTGGCCGCACGCCAATCCAGACGAGGCGACCGGTGCGCACGAAAGTGGCGTAGAGCGGATGCATTGGCATTTTGGGTGATTACGGCGTAGCGGCCTGGTCTTTGGGCACCATCGGGTCGGCCTCGAAATAGCGGGCCAGCAGCTCGGTGGCCGCCCGGATGGCCGGCACTTCGCCCGCCGCCACGGCCGCTTCCAGGTCTTGCCGCCAGACACGAATGCGCGCGTCGTCGTAGAAGCGCATCAGCAAATGATCGCGGATGGTATCGTGCATCCAGGCCCGGTTTTGTGCCTGGCGGTGACGCATCAGCCAGCCGTTGGCGCGGGTGGTTTGCACGAACGACTCGATCATCTGCCACGTCTCGGCGATGCCCGTTTGCTGCTGGGCCGAGGTGGTCAGTACCTGCGGTTGCCACCCCGACTCGGCGGGCGGAAACAGGTGCAGGGCGTTCTGATATTCGAGGCGGGCCAGCCGGGCGCGGCCCGCGTTGGCCCCGTCGGCCTTGGTGATGGCGATGGCATCGGCCATTTCCATGATGCCTCGCTTGATGCCTTGCAGTTCGTCCCCGGCCCCGGCAAGCATCAGCAACAGAAAAAAGTCCGTCATGCTCCGTACGGCCGTCTCGGACTGCCCCACACCTACGGTCTCGATGAAAACCACCTCGTAGCCGGCTGCTTCGCAGAGCAGCAGCGTTTCGCGCGTACGGCGCGTGACGCCGCCCAGCGAGTCGCCCGCGGGCGAAGGACGGATGTAGGCCCGCGGATCTTGCGAGAGCAGGTCCATGCGGGTTTTGTCGCCCATGATGCTGCCCCGGCTGCGGGGGCTGGTGGGGTCCACAGTCAGCACGGCCAGTTGCTTGCCTTGCGCCGTCAGGTGGCCACCCAGCACTTCGATGAACGAACTTTTGCCTACGCCCGGCACGCCCGTGATGCCCACCCGTACCGAGCGCCCGGCGTGCGGCATGAGCCGTTCGAGCACCTGCTGGGCCAGGGCTGCATCGGCGGGTAGCCGACTTTCAATCAGGGTGATGGCCCGGCTCAACACCAGCCGATCGCCCGCCAGCACACCTTCTACGTAGGCTTGGAGCGTGAGACGGCGGCGCGAGGAAGGCGACATAGAACGGGTAAATGGGGGAGGTACGGACACGCTCCAACAACAACAAATTTTTCTAAACTACGCAGAGATCAGGGTTTTCGAAAGCATTTTCCGGGAACCGCCCGCGCTGGCGCCCGCCCGTCGGGCAAAAAAAAACCCCGCCGACATACGGGCGGGGTGTACGCATAGCCACGAAGGACTAGAATTTCTTGCTCAGCATGCCCTGAGCTTTGGCTTCCTTGAGTACGGACGAAATACCGTTCTTGTTGATGGTACGGATGGCCTGCGTAGAGAGGCGCAGCGTCACCCAACGGTCTTCTTCGGGAATGTAAAAACGCTTTTTCTGCAGATTGGGGAAGAATTTCCGCCGGGTCCGGTTGTTGGCGTGCGACACATTGTTCCCTACGCGCGTTCTACGACCAGTGATTTGACAAACTCGGGGCATGACAGTATAAATTAGGGGTAATCGCTTTCTTTTTGAAGGCTGCAAATATAACAGTTTTTTCGAAAATTGCGACGCACACATCCACAAACTTTACTTGTACCCACATGCTTACCCCCGAAAGTCGTCAGCGCTACTTCATGGAACAAGCCCTGCGCGAAGCCGAAGCGGCCTACGCAGCGG
>DAIMZG010000137.1:0-5185 GCA_036734065.1 Catalimonadaceae bacterium | reverse complement strand
GCCGCGCCGGCTCAGCAAGCTCCGGCTGCCAAGCCCACCGCTACGCCCGCTGCCAGCACCGACGCGCGCGGCGACCACCGCCAGCGCATGACCCAATTGCGCAAAACCATCGCCCGGCGACTGGTGGCAGCCAAGAATGAGACGGCCATGCTCACGACGTTCAACGAAATGAACATGCAGCCGATCATGGATGTGCGCAAGAAGTACAAGGACGTTTTCAAAGAAAAGTTTGACGTGGGGCTGGGCTTTATGTCCTTCTTCACGAAAGCCTGCTGCGTGGCTTTGCAAGAGTTTCCGACCGTGAATGCGCAGATTGATGGCGACGACATGATCACCCACGACTACGTGGACATCTCGATCGCCGTATCGGCCCCGCGTGGGCTGGTGGTGCCCGTTGTCCGCGACGCGCACACGATGAGCTTCGATGCCATCGAGAAAGAAATCATCCGCCTGGCCATCCGGGCCCGCGACAACAAGCTCACCATCGAAGAAATGACGGGCGGCACGTTTACGATCACCAACGGGGGCATTTTCGGCTCGATGATGTCCACGCCGATCATCAATGCCCCCCAGTCGGCCATTTTGGGGATGCACAACATCGTCGAACGGGCCGTGGTCGAAAACGGCCAGGTGGTGGTACGTCCCATGATGTACCTGGCCCTTTCCTACGACCACCGCGTCATTGACGGCCGCGAGTCGGTCAGCTTCCTGGTGCGCGTCAAGCAACTGCTCGAAGACCCCACCCGCTTGCTGCTGGGGGTATAATTCCTGAGGCCGTGTTGGCTATTCTGGGGGGTGGGTGCGGACATTTCGTTGCCGTTGCCGATGATGTCTTCTCTCCGAAGGCCATCCGACGCCAACCGTCTGGGCCGCACCCTCAGACAGCCCCTGCATCAAGTAGTTTGTTTTGCTCTTTTCTTTAACTCGAATAACTCATGACCTACGACGTAACTATCATTGGGGCAGGTCCTGGCGGCTACGTAGCCGCCATTCGCTGCGCCCAACTGGGCCTCAAAACGGCCATCATCGAAAAAGACAAGACCCTCGGGGGTACCTGTCTCAACGTGGGCTGCATTCCGTCCAAAGCCCTGCTCGACTCGTCCGAGCACTACCATAATGCCAAAACCCAGTTTGCCGAGCACGGCATCGAGCTGGAAAACCTCAAGGTGGACATCAAGCAGATGATCCAGCGCAAGCGTGACGTGGTGGAGCAAACCGTGGGGGGCGTGCGCTTTCTGATGAAGAAAAACAAGGTGACCGAATACGAAGGGCACGGCTCGTTCGTAGACAAAAACACGATCAAGGTCACCAAGTCGGATGGCTCCGAAGAGCAGATCACCACCAAAAACGTGATCATCGCCACGGGCTCGGTGGCGGCTTCGTTGCCCGGGATTGACTTTGACGGCAAGCGCATCATCTCTTCGACGGAGGCCCTCGAACTCGACGAAATACCCAAGCACATGGTCGTGATCGGTGGCGGCTACATCGGGATGGAACTCGGGTCGGTCTATGCCCGGGTGGGTTCCCAGATCACCGTTTTTGAGTACATGGAGCGCATCACGCCCCTGATTGACATCACGATGGCCAAGGAACTGACCAAAGTGCTCAAGAAACTGGACTTCAAGTTCAACCTCCAGCACAAAGTCATCGAAGTGAAAAATCACGGCGACAAGGTGACGGTCAAGGCCGAAAACATGAAGAGCGGCGAGACCGTCGAAGTCGAAGCCGACTATTGCCTGGTCTCGGTAGGACGCCATGCCTACACCGACAAACTGGGCCTGGAAAACATCGGCCTACAGGCCGACAAGCAAGGAAAGGTAGAAGTGGATGAGCACCTCCGCACCAAAGTGGACAACGTGTTTGCCATTGGCGACGTGGTGCGCGGGGCCATGCTGGCCCACAAGGCCGAAGAAGAAGGCATCTTCGTGGCCGAGGTCATCAAAGGCCAGAAGCCGCACATCAACTACAACCTCATCCCGAGCGTGATCTATACCTGGCCCGAAGTGGCCAGCGTGGGCCAAACCGAAGAGCAACTCAAAGAGGCCGGTCACGCCTTCAAGTCGGGTTCGTTTCCCTTCAAGGCGTCGGGCCGGGCCCGTGCCAGCATGGATACCGACGGGCTGGTGAAGGTGCTGGCCGACAAGGAAACCGACGAGATTTTGGGTGTGCACATCATCGGGCCGCGCGCGGCCGATATGATCGCCGAGGCCGTCGTGGCGATGGAATACCGCGCTTCGGCCGAGGACATCGCCCGCATGTCGCACGCGCACCCGACCTTCTCGGAGGCTATGAAAGAAGCCTGCCTGGCCGCCACGGACAATATTGCCTTGCACATCTGATTCCAACCCGCACGATCACTCCGCCGGGACGCGCCACGCGGTACGTCCCGGTACGGGTGGCCGGGGCTTATGGCCCACCGTGCCCCACGGCGCATGGGTTTTTGTGTTAATATGCACCCATGCGCATCACCCGCGATCTTTACCGCCCTTCGCTGGCCCTGCTCAACGACCTGTACCAGCTTACGATGGCCTACGGCTACTGGAAAACGGGCATCGGCGAGCGCGAGGCTGTCTTTAATCTTTTCTTCCGCAAGCCGCCCTTTCAGGGTGGATACACCATCGCCTGCGGACTGGCCTACGTGGTGGATTTCCTCGAAGACTTCGGCTTTGCCACCGAAGACCTCGACTACCTGGCCACCCTGCGCGGCGACGACGACACGCCCCTGTTCGAAGAAGGCTTCCTGCGCTACCTGCAAACCCTCCGCTTCGCGGGCCACCTCGACGCCGTGCCCGAGGGAACGGTCGTCTTTCCGCACGAGCCGTTGCTGCGCGTGCGGGGGCCGCTGATTCAGGCCCAGTTGATCGAAACCTTCTTACTCAACACGATCAATTTTCAGTCGCTCATTGCCACCAAGGCCGCCCGCATCCACTGGGCTACGCGCGGCCAGCCCGTACTGGAGTTTGGTTTGCGGCGCGCCCAAGGGTCAGACGGTGCCCTGGCTGCCAGCCGGGCGGCCTACATTGGCGGGGCCGATGCCACGTCTAACGTGCTGGCCGGGCGGCTGTTTGGCATTCCCGTGCGCGGCACCCACGCCCACAGTTGGGTGATGTCCTTCGACTCGGAGCCGGAGGCTTTTCGGGCCTACGCGGCGGCCATGCCCAACAACTGCATCTTCCTGGTAGATACCTACGACACGCTGGAGGGCGTACACCACGCCATTGCCGTGGGGCACGAACTGCGGGCGCAGGGCCACCGCCTGCAGGGCATCCGCCTCGACTCGGGCGACCTGGCCTACCTCAGCACGCAGGCCCGGCAGTTGCTCGACGCGGCGGGCTTTGCCGATACGGTCATCGTGGCTAGCAACGACCTCGACGAGCACATCATCCGGAGCCTCAAAGACCAGGGGGCGGCCATCACGGTGTGGGGCGTGGGCACCAAGCTGGTGACGGCCTACGACCAGCCCGCCCTGGGGGGGGTGTACAAGCTGGCGGCCTTGCGCCGCGCCGACGGCACCTGGGAGCACAAGATCAAACTGTCGGGGCAGGCCGAGAAGATCAATAACCCCGGCATTCAGCAGGTGCGGCGCTATCGCAACGAGCAGGGCTACCTGGGTGATATGATCTACGACGAATTGGCTTTCGATCCGCCAGCGGGCATGCCGCTGACCCTCGTGGATCCGGGCGACTACACCCGACGCAAGAAAATCCTCCCCGAAACGGACTACGAAGACCTGCTCGTGCCCGTTTTTCGGGATGGGCAACGCGTGTACGAGGCGCCCGCGCTGGCGGCCATCAAGCAGCGGGTGGCCGATCAGCTCGCGCAGTTTCACCCCGGTATCAAGCGCTTTGTCAATCCGCACGCCTATCCGGCGGGGCTAGAATTGAGTCTGTTCGAGCGGCGGCTGGCCCTGATTCTGGCATTGAAAAAACTGTAAAGTAGCTTCCTGCCAGCAGAGAGGTGCGCGTGGACAACGACGCAAAATATTTCGGCGAAATCAGGGGGCGTGACAATTGCGAATTTCAGACAAAAGAGGGGACAGATGCTCGGAGCTGATGGATGTTTTTGCGTGATGCGCTAATTTTGTGCGATGTATTTCCACAAGACTAATCGGCTGGTACAGCGGTTTTTCCCTGCCTTCACGTGGCAAATTCCTACGCAGGAGAAAGTCGTGTACCTGACCTTCGACGACGGACCCGTGCCGGAAGTGACGGAATACGTGCTGGACGCCCTGGCCAGTTACCAGGCCCGGGCCACCTTTTTTTGTGTGGGCGAAAACGTGGCCCGCTATCCCGCGCTGTTTCGACGGGTGCTGGCGGGGGGGCACCGCGTGGGCAATCATACCTACAACCACCTCAACGGGTGGCGTACGCCCGACGAAACCTATTTCGACAACGTACAGCGTTGCGCGTCGGCCATGCGGGCAGCGGGCTACGCCCCTAATCCGGCCGCACGACAACTTTTTCGGCCACCCTACGGGCGCATCACCCGCGACCAGACCCGACTGATTCAGCCCACGCACCAGATCGTGATGTGGGACGTGCTCACGGCCGACTTCGATGCCCAACTCAGCGCCGAGCAATGCTACGCCCGGGCCATTCAGCATACCGAACCCGGCTCGCTGGTCATCTTTCACGACAGTTACAAAGCCCGGCGCAACCTGGAGTACGCCCTGCCGCGCTACCTGCGCACGCTCCACAAGCGGGGCTACACTTTCTTGCCCCTGCCCGCATGATGGTCGGGGCTTGGGCCTGGGTGCTGACGGGCACGGGGCTGGTGTGGCTGGCCCTGCTGCTCGAATGGGGCGGGCCCCGCCCGCGCCGCCGTCGGCCCGAGGTGTGGCCGCGCGTGTCGGTGCTGGTGGCCGCTCGCAACGAGTCGGCCCACATCGAAGCCTGCGTGCAATCGCTGCTGGCCCTCGACTATCCCGCCACGCGCCTCGACATCTGGGTGGGCGACGACGCCTCCGAAGACGACACGGCCCTGCGGGTGGCGGCCCTGGCCACCCGCCATCCCCATCTGCACCTGGTGCGCATACACAACCACCTGGACGACCTGCGGGGAAAGGCCAACGTACTGGCCCAACTGGCCCGCCGCGCGCAGGGTGAGTTCTTGCTCTTTACCGACGCCGATACCACCGTGCCGCCCGAATGGGCCCAGACGCTGCTGGCCTACGCCACGCCCACCG
>DAIMZG010000136.1:0-5203 GCA_036734065.1 Catalimonadaceae bacterium | reverse complement strand
CGACCCTCCGCGCAGGTCAGGGCGAAGGGGGGAAAAGCAAAAAGCCGCCTTCCTGTGCGGGAGACGGCTCTGTCCGGGGCAGCGTATGCCGCAGTCCGGGCTAGAATTTTACCAGCCGTACTACCTTGGTGCTTTCTGCGCTTTGTACCCGGAGCAAGTACACGCCGGCTGGCAAGCCCGAGTGCCCAAGGCTCATTGAGGTCTGGCCGGCCGCGCTCTCAATCTCTCGGGTATCCAGACAGATGCCGCGCGCATCGTAGAGTTGTAGCCGTACACGCTGGGCCCGGACCAACCGATAGCTGATGGTAACCTCGTCGGTGAACGGGTTGGGGTAAGCGGTCAGCGCCCATCCGCCCGGGGACGCCAGTGCTACGCGCACGGTGCTGGCCAGCGTGCGGGTGCCGTCGTAGTCGGTCTGCCAGAGGCGATAGAAGAGGTGGTTGAGCCCGTGCTCGCGGGCGTAGGCGGCGGCCATCGGATCGGTGTACGTGTAGGTCAGGGCGCGGGACGATTCGCCCGCGCCGGACATCTGGGCCACTTGCTCAAAAGCAAAGTCCGCGTGGGCCCGTTCTAGGGTGAAATAGTCGTTTTGACTTTCACGGGCCGTTTGCCAAGTGAGGGCCACGTCGTTGTCGGCTTGCTGGCCCCGGAAGTAGTTGAGGCGGATGGGCAGCGGGTCGTCGGCGGTGATGGTGACCATGCCGTTACGCAGCTGGCTGGCCAGCGTATCGGTGCTCAGCAGCAAGGCCGTTGGCTCCCTGAGCCGCAAGCCGGTGCTGTCGGCTTCGGTCAGGGGCCGGAAGTAGAGGGTCAGCAGGCTGGTATCGCCCGAGAGCGGCTGGGCACTGCCGCCCGCAAAGGTAAGGCTGCCGAGGGAGTCGTCGTGGGTGAGGAGGGCGGTGGCGAAAGCAGGAGCCGACACGAAGCTATCCAGTTGCAGCACGGCCGGGTCGTAGGTGAGGGTGAAGAGGGCCTGGTCGAAGGGTAGGTCGGTAGCGAAGGTCCGCACACGCGCCAAAAAAGGTACATTGAGCAATACCGACTGCTGGAGGGGATCCACAAGGACAATGGGGCCCGGTAGCTCGTTGGCGCCGATGGTGGACAGCAAGCGTCGGCTGGTACCGTTGATGTCGGTAGGCACCACGTCGCGCAGGTGCTGATCAGCCCCCAACAAGGCGGCGGCCGTGGCCGTCAGGTCGCCCGCGGCCGGAGCTACAAACTGCGGATCCACACGGATGGACTGGCTGTCCAGGCCCGTGGCCGCTTGCCAGTCGGCAAGGGTGGCGAAATCGGTGCCGCCCAATCGAGCCGTTCGTGTGCCCGCCACAAACAACACGTTGTGGTTGCTGCCGCTCACCCCCGTAGCGGTATAGAGCAAAGCCCCCGCATTGCTATCGGTTCCCGTCGAGACCAGCACGTTGTTGCGTACCTGGTTGTCGCTGCCCCCGCTGACCTGGACGCTGTACCCCGCGCTGCGCACGCTGTTGTGGTACAGCCGCTGGTGAAAAGTGCTAAAGAATAGTTCGATGCCAGCCGCTTCGGTAGAAACCAGAAAATTGTTGGCCAGCAAACCCGGTGCATCCGCAGTGCCTTGGCAGATGTTCAATCGCAACGCCGTACTGCTCACGCGCACGCGGTTATTTTCCACCCGCAAACTTCCCTCGCAGTTGGTGAGCCATATTCCCAAAAAACCAGTCGTCATCGTATTGCTTCGCACTACCGGGGCCAACTGATTGCTCAGCCGCAGGGCGGCGCTTCTAAAATTGCTAATCAGGTTGTTTTCGATCACCGTGCCGGCAAAGCGGGCGCTGCCGCTGATGGCACTTACGTCCAACCCATTGCTGCCTCCTGTCACCACGTTGCCCCGAAAAACAAAGCCCGACAAAAAGGATACGCGTCCGAACACCACCGTCCGCGAATTTTCGGCATTGGTTGTGTTGGGGGCGCTCAGCGTGCAGGCTACCACGCTGCTGCCCGCCAGGGAATCTACCAGCACGAGCGCCCGCGTGAAGTTGCCCGTGGCGATAGCGGCGATGTGGAGATGGCGCAGGTGGACATGTCCACTGCCGAGGCGGATGACGTAGTTATCCTCCGAGCCCGTCGCAGCGTAGCGTGACTTCCCCGCCTTCGTTTTCGAAAATAATCGAGTCACTCGCCGAAGCCCCCGCAATGCGGGGAACACTGATCTGCTCGGTGTAAACCCCCGGCCGGGCCCGAAAAGTCACCTTGCCGCTGATGCCATTGTTGGCCAGCACCGATACCGCCAATCCGAACGTGACAAAGTCAGGGTTGCTACCCCCAATGGTATAGATACCCGATAGCGGCCCCAGGAGAATCTCGTTGGCCCCCATGGAAGGGGAGATGCTCCGGCTAGCACCATTGATGTCGGTGGGCACGGCACCAAACAGGTTTTGGCCGCTCCCCAACAACTCCAGTGCGGAGGCCGTCAGATCGCCCGCCGTAGCGTCTGCAAACTGCGGATCCACGCTGAGCGAATTGTTGTCTAGTCCCGTGGCTGCTTGCCAGGCCGACAGCGTGGCGTAGTCCGTAGCGCCCAGGGTGCCCGTCCGGTTTCCGGACACAAACAAGTTGTTGTAATTGCTACCGCTCACCACACTTGCCGATGAGTAGTTGAGGGCGCCGCCGCTTGTCCCCGTCGAGACCAGCACGTTGTTGCGTACCTGGTTGGCCGCGCCATCGGCGATCAATACGCCGTAGCCCACACTTTGCACATTGTTGTGAAAGAGCTGTTGGTGACTGCAGCTTTGCAGCTCGATGCCCGGAAGTTGTGTCGGACTGGTCGAGACCAGAAAGTTGTTGGCCACCAAACCGGGTGTCCCCGCCGTGCCCAGGCAAGCGCCCATTACCAACGGGGTGCGGGCGACGCGCACGCGGTTGTTTGCTAGTTGCAAGGCGCCGTCGGCGCGACTCAGTAACAGCCCAGTAGAGTTGTTGTTCATTGACACGAGGGTGTTGCCGCGGATTATCGGCCCTTGTTGTTCGCTTAGCCGCACGCCGAAGAACAGAAAGCCACTGAGCACATTGTCTTCGATGAGGGTGCCCGCAAAGCGGGCGGTGGGGCTCGTGGCCCGGACGTCCAACCCGTTGGTACCTCCCGTTAGGATATTGCCCCGAAACACGAAGTTGGACGAAAAGGGCACGTTGCCAAACACGACGGTCCGATTTGGATCCACGATCGCGGTGGTGGCCATGGGCGTATGTAGCGTACAGCCTACTACACTGTTGCCGATCAGCGAGTCGGTCAGCCACAGGGCACGGGTGAAACTGCCCGTACCAGCGGCTTCCAGCCGGAGGTTGCGCAAGTGCAGGTGTCTTCCGCTGAGGCGCACGACGTAGTTGTTGCCCGATCCCGTGGCGGCGTGGCGGAGCGTTACCTCCCCGCTTTCCGGCTCGAAGATGATCGAGTCGCTGGCCGAAGCGCCTACGATCGGGGGGATGCTCACTTGCTCCTGATAAAGCCCCGACCGTGCCCGGAAAGTGACTTTCCCGCCGATGCCATTGCTCATCAGGGCGGTGACGGCCGTGGGAAAATTGACGAAGTCCGGGTTGCTGCCCCCAACCGTGTACACGCCCGACAAAGGAGCAGATAAAACCTCATTGGCGCCCATGGAGGGCGGATTGTCCCGGCTAAGTCCGTTGATGTCGGTGGGGACCAGGCTCAGAAGATTTTGCCCCCTTCCCTTGAGCAAGAAAGCCGTGGCCGTCAGGTCGGCCGTGGCCGCGTCCACAAACAGCGGATTCACGCTGAGCGAGTTGTTGTCCAGCCCCGTACCGGCTTGCCAAGCGGACAGCGTCTGGTAGCTGGTCTCGCCCAGGCGGCCCGTACGGCTGCCCGCGACAAATAGGTTGTTGTGCGAACTGCCGCTCACCACTTCGGCCGACGCGTAGGACAAGGCCCCCGAAAAATCGCCCGTCCCTGTCGAGACCAGTACGTTGTTGCGTACCTCATTGGCCGTACCATCCGCGATAAGTACGCTGAAGCCTGCGCTTAGCACATTGTTATGAAAAAGTTGCTGATGGCTACTGCCGCTCACTAGCCATATCCCATACTGCTCATTGGCACCGGTCGAGACCAGGAAGTTGTTGGCCATTAGACCGGGGGCGTCCGTTGTACCCTGGCATTCGACCAAAAGGATCGTAAATGAGGGTACCCGTATCCGGTTGCCTTCCACCCGAGAGGCTCCGTCACAGCGGTACAGATCCAGCCCACTGGCGGTGGTATTTGTTGATTCTATGGTGTTATTACGACATACAAGAGCTTGCTGCTCGCTCAAGATTACGCCGCTGGAAAAGCGAATAACGTTTTCTTCGATAACCGTGCCGGCAATGCGGATCGTGTCGCTAATGCCGCGCACGTACAGGCCATTACCGCCACCTGTTATCAGATTGTCCCGGAATACAAAACCTGACATACCGGGTAAGATCCGAGCAAAAACCGTGGCGCGGCTGCTGAGCGTATTCGTAGTGATGGGCGCACTCAGGGTGCAGCCCACCACGCTGAAGGCCTGTACAGAATCGGTCAGATCGAGCGCCCGCGTGAAGTTGCCCGTGCCCGTGGCTTCCAGGTGGAGGTTGCGCAGGTGGAAGTACCCTCCGCCGAGGCGCATCACGTAGTTGTTCGGTAGTCCCGTAGCCGCGTAGCGCAGCGTGACCTCCCCGCTCTCGCGCTCGAAGATGATGGAGTCGCTGGCCGAAGCCCCTGCAATGGGGGGAATACTGACCTGTTCTTCGTAAACCCCCGGCCGCGCCCGGAAGGTGACCTTGCCGCTGATGCCATTGCCGACCAGCGCGGCCACGGCCGCGCCGAACGTGGCGTAGTCGGGGGCGTCGCCTCCAATAGTATAGACGCCCGCCAGGGGGCCGGAGGCCGGGCTGGGGTCGTCTGCATTTGGCTGGTTCCGGGCATAAGAATTGTGCGGAGACGGGCGGGTAGATGCGGGCTGGATGACGATGGCACCCGTATCCGGATAATGGGGAATTCCCAGGCCGTGCGAGAAACTGGCCGCCACGGTCCGCTGCGCATGGCGTTGTTGCGCCCAGGCAGACGGAATCGTGGTTAGCAGGCCTCCCAGGCATAGCCAGAAAAGAAAGCCCTTATGCTTTGTGTTGCGCACGAGGGGGTAGATGTTTCTGATCAAATAGTATATGTGCTTTTGGCTATCAATCTTACAAAATCCCCCCG
>DAIMZG010000135.1:3214-5241 GCA_036734065.1 Catalimonadaceae bacterium | reverse complement strand
CCGCATTCGACCACTCTGCCACCTCTCCGTTTGGGGAGCGCGAAGTTAGCATACCCGACCGACAATTACGTTATCCGCTCCGCACTTTTTGGTTTTGGAAGCCACGCCGCCGATCGCCTACTTGCGCCCTTCTCAGCTCTGGTTTTCATGCATTATCACTTTGCGGCTCCCCAGCCGACCGATCATTACCTGCACGTGACGCTCACCCTGCACGACGTGCGCGAAAAGCCGCTTTATTTGCAATTGCCCGCCTGGCGACCGGGCCGCTACGAACTGGGCCACTTCGCCCGCCTGATTCGGGATTTGCGCGTGACGACCGAAAATGGGCAGCCCCTCCCCTGCCAGAAAGTCACCAAAGACCGCTGGGAAGTACGCCCCGGCGCCCACCGGACGGTGGTGGTGCGCTACGCCTACTACGCCGAGCGCCTCGACGGGGGCTATACCTACGTGGACGAGCAGCAGATGTACCTCAACTTTATCACCTGTGCGCTTTACGCCGAAGGACGCCTGGCGCAGCCCTGCACCGTGACGCTCGACGTGCCCGCCGACTACCGGGTGGCCTGCGGGCTGGAGGCTACGGGTTCGCACACCTTCGTCGCGCCGGACTATTACCGCCTCGTGGACAGCCCCCTGGTGGCCAGTCCGACCCTGCAACACCGGAGCTACCAAGTGGAGGATACCACTTTTCACATCTGGCTGCAAGGCGATTTTACGCCCGACTGGGAACGGTGGCTGATGGACTTTACACTCTTCACGGAGGTGCAAATACAGACGTTCGGCGAGTTTCCGGCATCGGACTATCACTTTATCGGGCAGTTGCCGCCCTATGCGCACTTTCACGGCGTCGAGCATTTCAACTCGACGATGGTGGTGTTCGGCCCGGCACCCGCCCTGGCGCAGCCCGACGCCTACCGCCAGTGGCTGGGGCTGTGTGCGCACGAGCTGTTCCACACCTGGAACGTGATCCGGATGCGGCCGGCCGAGCTTTCGCCCTACGACTTTGCGCGCGAGAACTACTTCCGCACGGGCTTTGTGGCCGAGGGGCTGACGACCTATTACGGTGACCTGATGCTAGCCCGCGCGGGGCTGCTCGACACGGCTGCGTATGCCGCCGAGCTTACGCAACTGCTCCGGCGTCACTTTGGCAACCCGGGCCGCCTCAACCAACCCGTCGCCGAGGCTTCGTGGGACTTGTGGCTGGATGGCTACACGCCGGGCATTCCGGGTCGCAAGACGTCCATTTATACCGAAGGGGCCGTGGCCGCGCTCCTGCTCGACCTTATGCTGCGGCAGGCTTCGGGTCATGCCCAGACGCTCGACCACGTGCTGCGCCAACTCTGGGACGAATTTGGCCAGTCGCCCACGGGTTATACACTGGCCGACTACGTGCGCGTGGTCGAGCAGGTGGCCGGGTGCAACATGAGGGCGTACTTCGAAAGCTGCGTGACGGGGGCCACCGACCTGACCGACCCGCTGCGCGAGCGGCTGGCCTGGGTGGGTATGAAACTGACTTTCGAGCCGGCCGCTACGGCCTGGGAGCACCACCTGGGCTTGCGTTTCGACGCGCAGCGGCGCATCACGCACCTGGACCCGGACGCTCCGGCGGCCCGCTGCCTCAGCCTGGGCGACGAGCTGCTGGCCGTAGCGGGCTATCGGCTCGTGCCCGATCAGACCGCCTACCTGCAACGGGCTGCCGCCACGTCCGACTCGGTCGAAGTCGGGCTGTTCCGGCGCGAGCGGCTGCTCCGAGTGCACCTGCCGCTGGGCGAAGGCACCTACTTTCGCCGGGCGACGCTGGTGCCCGACCGGGCGGCCACGGAAGCTGCGCAAGCCAATCGTCAGAAGTGGCTGGGCCGGGGGTAGTTTGGGTTAGAATTAAGGCGCATTCGTTGGGGTCTAGACGCAATGAACAGCCGCGAACAGACGCGATGAATCGCGTCTCTACGGGGATCTGAATTAGATTTGCACGTAGGTAGGCGTGGTCACCCTTTTCAGACGCGATGAATCGCGTCTCTACGGATTTAATC
>DAIMZG010000135.1:0-3114 GCA_036734065.1 Catalimonadaceae bacterium | reverse complement strand
TTCAGACGCGATGAATCGCGTCTCTACGGATTTAATCACATTGGCACATGAGCACATCAGCACATCTACTAATCGTCTAATCATCTCATCAACCACATGTCGCTACACTTTCAACACCTGCGTACGGATACCAGCCAACAGCCCCTGATCGTCTTGCACGGCGTATTTGGCTCGTCCGACAACTGGCTTACGGTGGGTCGCCGACTCTCCGAACACTACGAGGTATTCTTGCTCGACCTCAACAACCACGGCCGCTCTTACCACCACGACGCACTCAGCTACGAGGTGATGGCCAACGACGTACGGCGTTTTATTGACCAACAAAAACTCGAAGACGTGGCCCTGCTGGGCCATTCGATGGGCGGCAAAGTGGCCATGCAACTGGCCCTGACGCACCCGACGTTGCTCGACCACCTGATTGTGGTGGACATTGCTCCCCGCGCGTACCCCGTCCACCATGACCAAATTCTGGAGGGACTGCGGGCCATTCCGCTCACCGAGATCGAGCAGCGCAGCGAAGCCGATGCCGCCCTGCGCGACTACGTGCCGGAGGCACCCATCCGGCAGTTTCTACTCAAGAATCTCTACCGCGACGAATCGGGGCAGTTTGCCTGGCGCATCAATTTGCCCGTCTTGCACCGCGACGTCGAGCAAATCGGGCAGGCCATCACGGCCGATACCACCTACGACGGCCCCACGTTGTTCGTCAAAGGCGCCCAATCGGGCTACATCAGCGCGCAAGACGAAACCGACATTGTCCGCTTGTTTCCCCATAGCCGGGTGGAGGCCATCGCCGATGCGGGCCACTGGGTGCACGCCGAGCAACCCGATGCCCTGGTAGCGCTGCTGACCGACTTTTTGGGCTAGCCGCCCAAGCGGCGGATCAGGTAGAAAATGAGCGTGAGCAGCACGCTGAGCAAAATACTGGTGCCCAGCGGCAAGTAGAACGTGAAGTTTTCGCGGCGAAAGACCAGGTCGCCGGGCAGGCGGGGCCAGCCCCCACCCGAGCGCCCCAGCCACCAAACCAGTCCGCCCAGGAGAGCCAGGGCCAACCCGGCGAGCAGCAGCATTTTTCCGATTTGTTGCATGGGTCGAACATACAAAACCCCGGCCCGCTGCGCGAACCGGGGTTTTGGGTTAAGAAGAAAAAATGCTCAGGCTTCGGGAATGCGCAGCATCTGGCCGGGATAGATTTTGTCCGGGTCGGAGAGCATGGGCTTGTTGGCTTCGAAGATGCGCGGGTAAAGATTGGCCTTGCCGTAATATTGCTGGGCGATTTTGGAGAGCGTATCGCCCTTGGCCACGGTGTGAAACTTGGCTTCGGGCGCGGGTGCTTTTACTTCCAGTTGGTTGTCCACTTCGCCGATGCCCTCCACATTACCCAGCGCGAGGACGGCTTTTTCGGCGGCCTCTTGCGTATCGGCCTGGCCGCGCAGGGTCACTTTGCCATCGCGGACGGCCACGCGCACGTGGTGCAGGGGCAAGCCGAGGCTGCCCACGTAGTCCATCAATTCGAAGGCGTTGAGGTTGCGCTCGTCTTCGGGCATATCGGCCGGGGCCTCGACCATTTGTTGTTTGACTTCGGGCTTGGAGTCGCCCCGACCAAAGATGCGTTGGCCCGCGTCGCGGACAAAATTAAACACTCCCATAGGGTTCTGAGATTTAGGTAATGGATTGGGTTCACGTTTTCTACGCAAGACGTCGGGCAATGGCCGAACGTGCGTGCAGGTTGGGCCGATCCGCTTATCTTTACCCCGTTCAAAACCTTCTAATCTATGATCACCATGAAAAAAATGTTGCTGCTGGCCTTTTTTGGCTGCGCCCTCACTACCCTGGCCCTGGCCCAGGCCGACAAGCCCAAGCCCAGCCCGGCCCAAACCACGAAAGGTAACATCGGCGACGTGGCCGTAGCCATTCAGTACAACGCCCCCAGCGTGAAGGGCCGCACCGTGTGGGGCGAGCTGGTGCCCTACGACAAGGTCTGGCGCACGGGGGCCAACGAGGCCACCACCATCAGCTTCGACAAAGACGTAATGGTGGAAGGCCAAAAGCTGTCCGCCGGCACGTACGCCTTCTTCACCATTCCCGGCGAAAAAGAGTGGACGCTGATCTTCAACCGCCAAACCGAGCAGTGGGGCGCCTACAAGTACGACGACAGCCAGGATGCGCTGCGCGTGAAGGTAAAGCCGCAGATGGCCAAGCAAACCGAAGAGCAAATGAAGTTTGCCGTCAAAGACAGCGGTAAGAACACAGGCCAGGTCATGCTGATGTGGGAGAAAATGACCGTGCCATTTACGGTGAAAAAAGGGTAACCTCTCTTTATGAAAACAAAAGGGCTGATCGCAGGGTCAGCCTTTTTTTTGTCTCTTGCCCACGCTAAGTTTCATGTTAAAGGATGTATTAATAATAGTAAGATTGTCATAAGCCCTTTATAGTCATAGGACTACATACCTTTTTGCTAATCTTCATCGCATCGGCTTCGTAAGGAGTGCTAATTTTACCTTACCATACCTACACCCATTTTTTGAGATGAAGCACTTTTTTATCTTAAGTGCCTTTTTGCTACTCGCTCGGGTAGCCCTGGCACAAACCATGGGCCTGACGGGCACCGTGACCGATGGCGACTCGCGCGAATCGTTGCCGGGCGTGAGCGTAGTGGTGCGGGGCGAGGCGGGCGGCGCTGTCACCGACGCCGAGGGTAATTATTCCATCACGGTGCCCATTGGCACCGAGGCGCTGACGTTTTCCTTTGTGGGTTATCAGACTCAGACGGTCAACATCGGCAACCGCTCGGTGATTGACGTGACGCTGCGCAGCGAAGTGCGCGAGCTCGAAGAGGTCGTCATCGGCTACGGCACCCTCAACCGCCGCCAGCTCACCAGCGCGGTTTCGACCATCGGCAGCGACGAACTTGAAAATGACCCTGTGCCCAGCGTGGCCCAGGCCATTCAGGGCAAGGCCGGGGGCGTGCAGGTGACCCAGAACAGCGGCACGCCGGGCGGGGGGGTGCAGGTGCGCGTACGGGGCACCACCTCCATCAACGCCAGTGCCGAGCCGCTCTACGTCATTGACGGCGTGCCCGTCAACGCCAACAACAACTTCGTGGGCGGCAGC
>DAIMZG010000134.1:0-5302 GCA_036734065.1 Catalimonadaceae bacterium | reverse complement strand
TCCAGCGAAACTGCAACGTGTTGTCTGCCATCGGCTTGCCGTCCCGGTCGGGATATATAGTAGGTTTAGTATTTACAGAAGTGCTCATGGGCGCATCTTTTTGATAAGATAGTGCTTTTTGCTTTACACGCGGTCGAGCGAAAGGCGACGATGCTGGCCCACGCGCCGGAAATGCGTGGGCGTTAGCCCGGTTTCACTCCGGAATTGTCGGGAAAAATGGGACGCGCTGCCGTAGCCGAGCATATCGGCGATGGTGCCCAGTGTGTATTCCTCATAAGTCAGCAACTCTTTGGCCCGCTCAATGCGGTGGGCAATGTAGAATCGCTCTAGCGTGCGGCCTTCGACGGAGGAAAATAGCTGGCTCAGGTACGAGTATTCGTAGCCCATCCGCTCGGTGAGCCACGCCGAAAGCAGGGGCCTCCCCGCCGCAAATTGGTCGTCTTGGGGACGTACGTAGGCGATCACGAGCCTTTTGAGGTGATTGATGAGTTGTTCACGCGGCTGGTCAATGGGTTCAAAGCCTTCGGCCTGCATAATGTCCCGTACTTGCTTTTGCGTGGCCTGGTCGGCCGACGCGGGCAGCACCACCTCTCCCAGCCGCACTTCCATCACCTCGATGCCGTGCGCGGTCAGCGCGTGGCGCGCCACTTTGAGGCAGCGGTCGCAAACCATGTGTTTGAAATACAGCGGGGTACGTAGCTTTGTCATATCTGGGTCAACAAATGGAACGAATACATCGGTTCTTGACGGCTGCTTATGCCTACGTTCAGTTTCTAAGCCTCGACGTGGTGCTGGGAAGTCTGGGCGCAGCCCGCATGGCCCAGCGCGTGCTGGGCACGGCACCGCTCGCCGTCTGGCACTACGCCGCTTTGGGGGCTGCCGTGTTCGTCGCCTATGCCCTCGATCGGCTCTACGACATCCGGAAAAAACCCGTCCCCGCCACGCCCCGCCACCGTTTTTTCGTCCATCACCCAAAAATATGGCTGCCCCTAACGGGCCTGGCCGTGCTGGTAGGTGCCTACAGCGCCTGGCAATTGCCGCTGCGGGTGCAGGGCTTCGGGCTGGTGCTGGCCGGGCTGTCGGGTGGCTACTTGTGGATGGCGCAACGCCGTCGGGTGCCCGCCCGCGCGCATTGGTTCGAGAAGGAGCCGTTCGTAGCCACGCTCTACACGCTGGGCATTTGGGGCAGCGTGTGGGCGACAAAGCCCGATTCGGACGGGCTTTTTGGTGCCGTCATGCTGGGATTCGGGGGCATTGCCTTCGCCAATCTGCTGCTCTTTTCCAGCCGGGAAGTCGAAGGCGATGCGCAGTCGGGCCAATCCTCGCTGGCCCGGCGTTGGGGTCTTCGCCGCACGGGGCGCGTCTTTTTTCTGACCCTGTGGCTGGTAGTGGGCCTCGTGCTGGGGCTCTACATGGCGCGCGCCGTTCACCCCGCTCCCCGCCCCTACGTCTTCCGGGCGATGGTCGTCCTCACGGCCATGGCCCTGGTCACGGGACTTATCTTCCTGTCGCCCTGGTTCGGGAAACGGGCGCGCTACCGGGCTTGGGGCGATGCGGTGTTCTGGCTGGCCTGGTGGGTTTAATCAGATATCAAAACGCAGGTGAAACGTCACTCCGGGCTGCGACACGATTTCGAGCGTGCCCCGCAACTGCTTGGTCAGGCTATGAATGAGTTGCATGCCCAGGGTATTCCTGTTTTTCAGGTCAAAATCGGGCGGCAATCCTATGCCATCGTCGCCAATGCGTAACAGCAACGTGTTGCCTTCAAGTTCGGTACGAATGGATAGCTCGCCGCGGCGATTGTCCGGGAAAGCGTACTTGAAACTGTTGGAGATAATTTCGTTGAGCACCAGGCCGCAACTGATGGCCTTGTCAATGTCGAGCTCGGCGGCGGCCAGGTCAAGCCGAAGCGCAATGCGCGACGATTGGCCGTAGAAGGTGCTATGGAGACTTCCGGCTAGGTCTTCGATGTAGTCCTTCAGGTCAATGGAAACTAGGTCGTCGCGGCGGTAGAGCTTTTCGTGGATCAACGACATGGCCTTGATCCGTTGCATACTTTCCACAAAGAGGCTGTGTATGTCGGGTTGCGTCTCCACCTTTTCGGCCTGCAAAAACAACAACCCCGACACGATGTTGAGGTTGTTCTTGACCTGGTGGTGCACCTCGCGGACGTACATTTCTTTCTCGCGCACGGTTTGCTCCAGGCGCTTGAGCTGCTGTTTTTCTTCGGTGATGTCCGTAATGGTTGTCACCTTGAAGCGCGCCCCGCGCTGGGTGATCATCCGCCCGGCCGTTACGTACACGTCGCGGATATCGCCCGCCTTGGTTTGCACCTGCCATTCGCCCGCACTTTCGTCGGTCAGGCCCTTGATGAAGCGGTTGTGCAAATCCTGTGCGTATTCGCGGGTATGGGCCGGCAGCACTTTCACAAAAGGTTGGCCCAGCAATTCCTCTTCCGCGTAGCCGTAGATCTGGCAATACGCCTTGTTGACCCGCGCAAAGTGCCCGTTGGCGTCGGTGACACACATGCCGATGCTGGCCGTGTCGTAGATCAAATCCAGCATGTAGTCCGGCTCGATGCTGGACAGTTGTTCCCGCAACTGTTTCCCGATCTTGAGGGCCTCTTCGGCCCGCTCCTTGATCTGGACGGCGTCGTAGGGCTTGATGAGAAAACCTATCGGCTTGGTTTCCATCGCCCGGCGGTAGGTTTCTTGGTCGGTGCTGGCCGTCATGTAAATAATGGGCACGGGCGACTGGGCCTGAATGGCCCGCGTGGTGGCCACCCCGTCCATCGGCCCTTCGATCATAATGTCCATAAAGATCAGATCGGGCTGGTCTCTATTTACGATTTCGATGGCCTCCGGCCCGTTGTCCACGATGGATACCTGCTGGAAACCTAGCTTTTCGAGGTGCTTGCGAAAAGTCAATTGGGCAATCATGTCGTCTTCAACGACCAGAATTTTTTCCGTTCTCATGGTGTGGCATATTCTACATCGGCGGGCAATGCGTCCGGTGCGCACCTGTCGGCGTATCGGCGCTTTGTCAATATGAAAAATTTACCAACCAAAATACGTCAAGTTTACGACCTGGCGCAACTTCAACGCTCCCGTTGGCTTTTTTTTGAAATGGTCAGCGGCTGGTTCAGCCGATCAGCCGTTCGAGACCTCCTCCAGGTGCGCGGGCAAAGTCTGCGCGTAGGCCCGCTGCGCCTCGGCCGTGCTGAGCCGCAAGCGCGCACCCGCGTACAATCCCTCGGCGGTGACCTCGCCCAAGCGCACGGCGGGCAAGGCTTCGGCGGTCGCCGTTCGCTCAAAGGCTGCTGCCTGCGCGGCGCGTACGGATACCACCACCCGGCTTTGGCTCTCGCCGAAGTAGAAGATGTCGTCGCGCAGGTCGGTAGGATTTTCCACCGCGAAGCCCAGCCCGCGCGGCAGGGCCGACTCGGCCAGCGCCACCCACAGGCCGCCATCCGATACGTCGTGGGCCGACGCCACCAACCGCTGCCGGATCAGCGTCCGCACGCCCTGCTGAAGGGCGTATTCCTCGTCGAGGTCGAAGGTCGGCGCGGGCGAAGCCTTCACGCCGTGGTACGAGTAAAGATATTCGGAACTGCTGAGGCACTTTTTGGGCGTGCCCAGTAGATAGATCAGGTCGCCGGGCTGTTTGAAGTCGAGCGTGGTCTGGTCGGCGGGGTCTTCCATCAGGCCCAACATGCCAATGGTCGGCGTCGGAAACACGGGCCCTTCGTCGGACGACTGGTTATAGAAGCTGACGTTGCCGCCCGTGACGGGCGTGCCTAGGCGCTCACAGGCCGCTTTCATGCCCTTGATGGCCCCCACAAATTGCCAGTACACCTCCGGCACGTAGGGGTTGCCAAAGTTGAGGCAGTTGGTGATGGCCACGGGCTGGCCGCCCGTGCAGACAATGTTGCGCGCGGCTTCGGCCACGGCGATGGCGGTGCCCCGCTCGGGGTCGGCGTGTACGTAGCGACCGTTGCAATCCACGGTGAGGACGATGGACTTGTCCGTAGGCTTTACCCGCACCACCACCGCGTCGGAGGGGGCGTTGGTACTGCGGTTGGCCGTGCCGACCATCGAGTCGTATTGTCGGGCCACCCACGCGCGCGAGCAAATGTTGGGATGCGCCAGCAAGAACTGCCCCACGGCGGCGTAGTCGTCCGGCTCGGCGACCGTGTCAATATCAAACTGCTGGTATTCTTGGTAATAGGCCGGTTCGCGGTATTCGCGGTGATAAACGGGCGCCCCGCCGCCCAGCACCAGGTCGTAGGCGGGCACGTCGGCCACGCGCTGCTCGCCGACGTAGAAGTGCAGCGTGGGCCTTTCGGTCACCACCCCAATTTGGGCGCAGTTGAGGTCCCACTTGTCGAAGATGGCCTGCACCTCGGCTTCGGCGCCTTTCTCGACCACGATCAGCATCCGCTCCTGCGACTCGGACAGCAGAATCTCGAAGGGCAACATGTGGGGCTGGCGCGTGGGCACGCGGTCGAGCCAAATGTCCATGCCGTGCTCGCCTTTGGCGCTCATCTCCGACGTGGAACAGATAATGCCCGCCGCACCCATATCCTGAATGCCGATGACCTTGTCGGTGGCCAGCACCTCGAGGGTCGCTTCGAGCAGCAGTTTTTCCTGAAAAGGATCGCCCACCTGCACGGCGGGCAGGTCCTTGACCGAGTCGGCCGAGATGTCTTTGGAGGCAAACGAAGCCCCGTGGATACCGTCTTTGCCCGTGGCCGACCCGACGATGAACACCGGGTTGCCCACCCCGTACGAAGTAGCCCGCGCGATGCGGTCGGTGGCCACGATGCCCGCCGAAAAAGCATTGACCAGCGGATTGACCTGGTAGCAGGGATCAAAGTACAGTTCGCCGCCCACGGTCGGTATGCCGAAGGCATTGCCGTAGTCGCCGATGCCCTTCACCACGCCCTTCACCAGCCAGCGCGTGCGCGGGTGGTTCAGGTCGCCAAAGCGCAGGGAGTTGAGTTGGGCAATGGGCCGGGCGCCCATCGTGAAGATGTCGCGGTTGATGCCGCCTACGCCCGTGGCCGCTCCCTGATACGGCTCCAGGGCCGAGGGGTGGTTGTGCGACTCGATCTTGAAACTGCACGCCAGCCCATCGCCGATGTCCACCAGTCCGGCGTTTTCGGCGCCCGCCTCGGCCAGCATACGCGGCGAAGTGCGCGGCAGCTTTTTGAGCCAGACGATGGAGTTTTTGTAGGAACAATGCTCAGACCACATGGCCGAAAAAATGGCCAGTTCGGTGAAGTTGGGTTCGCGGCCCAGGA
>DAIMZG010000133.1:0-5311 GCA_036734065.1 Catalimonadaceae bacterium | reverse complement strand
GCGTGGTTTTCGAGGGGTAGCGCGGCCATCTGGGCGGCTATGGTGTCGGCGGGCGTGTCCATGCGCATCCACAGATCGCCGAAGATGATCTCGGCGTCGTCGAGTACCTGGCGGTCTCGGGCCGAAAAAGCGTCGAGGTTGGCTTGGGCCGTTCCCAGATGCCCTTTGGCCAGCACAAACACAAAGCCTGCCCGGCGCCTGACGGTGCGTACGTAGTCGGAAGGGCGCGTTTGCAGATAAGTCTTCGACTCGGTTCGGTACGTCTCCATAAATCCGATTTCGCCCCGCTGGGCATAACGCTCGTACGCCTTGGGGTTCAAGTAAGGATGATAACGCAGCAACGTTTCCATTCGGATGATGCCATCGCTGAGCACATTGGCCTGGTGAAAGTCGTACCAGAAGTTAGACTTGGTGGGGATGAACGTTCCGAACGCCCGGTAGTTGCGGATTGTCCAGATGCTGAGCGAAGCGGCGAATAAGATGACGAGCGCCGCATCGGTGCGCAGCCGGTGTCCGTAGCCCGGCGGCAGCTTCTGCCAACCTTGGGTATGCACCAGGTGCGACACGCCCAAACAAGCCAGAAAGGCCAGCCCAATAACGGGCGCCGCGAGTGGCAACACGGCTGCCAATACCCACAGCAATGCCGGACGGCGCGCCAGGCCCGCCCGTTGCCGTTGGTGGTCGCGCTGCCAGGCGTAGATCAGGGCTACCACCAACAGTTGCATCAGGCCGTGGTCGTGAAACTCGAAGAAATTCTCGTGACGCATGGCAAACACAAAGGCCACAAAGAGCAAGCCCGGCAGGTAGCGAAAGCGGGCGAAAGGCGTCTGGCCCGCCGTTCGTATCAACAAATACGTCGTCAGGGCCAGGGCGGCGTACTGGCTCAGCATGGCCGCCCAAATGGTGGCCGCAGTGCCTACGCCGAACAGCCCGTAGATACTGCTAATGTAGAGCACCAGCAGGGGGGGCATCCAGGCCGTCGGGCCGCTGTCGCCCCGAAATGGATTAGCAAAACCTTTGCCTTCCAGCAGGGCTTTGGCAATGTTGCCGTATTCGGCCGCCATCCCGAAATCCTGAAGACGTGTTCGTTCGGCCCAAAAAGGATGGGTAGAAAACAGCCAAGCAAAATAGACCACAAAAGCGCCGAAGGCGAGCCAGGCAGCGTACTGATCGCGACGAAGGGCGGATGGTGTCATGATAGTTTCGTTGGTGCAGCGTCGGGCAGTCCGCAATCAGGTACGTTCTGCGGCAGAGATGGTACCGCGGGCGCGGCGCCGTAGCCGCGTGCCGAGTTGGTGCAAAAAATACATGATAACAAGGCTTTCCAGCACAATTTGCAAGGGTACGGCGGCCATCAGGTAGCGACGATAAATGGATACGGCCACGTAGGGCGTCAGGTAGATCAGATAAAGTACGGCGGGGATCCAGAAGGCGGGCTGCCGCCGAATGTCCCGAATTAGCAGCCCCAGTAGCACACACAGGGCCGGCACCAGCGAGGCGTATGACCGCAAGACGATGGCCTGGGGGCGACTGCGTTGCGTCTGCAAAGTAGTGCGTTGGCTGAGCCAGTCAGCGTAGATCGCCTCCGGATCGGAGAGCGCGAGCCGGGCCAGTTGCGCCGAAATCACGGAAGGCTCGTCGGAAAGGCAAATCCAGATATTGGCTACGATCAGGTTCGCTTCAGCGAGCGCGTGTTGGTCGGCAGCGGTAACCACATCCGGATCGAAAGATGCTGTGCCAAGTTTGCCCGTTGTGTAAGCGAAAGCGTACCGCATGCGCTCCGCCACGTTGCGTCCATACGCCCGAACCGAGTCGGCCAGCCACTGCCGAGCGTCCGTCGCGTGGCGTTTCATATAAGCTACTTCGCCATCAGTAGTGTATTGGGCCAAAGCACGGGTGTTGATGTAGGGATGATAGCGAAAAAAGGTCTCGTTATCCACGACGCCCGATTCGAGCACGTTGGCTTGGTGGAAGTCGTACCAAAAATTTGACTTTACCGGGATTACCTGATCGAAAGTAACGTAGTTGCGGGCCGTCCAGAGCCCAATAGAAGTGACAAATACGGCCGCCAGGGCCAAGGCCGTGCGGAATGCCGGACCAAACCAGGGCTGGCTGTTGCGGGAACGGCACCATATTTCTCGCCCCACCGTCAGGGCGGTCAGTACCACAAAAGCCAGGGCCAGGTTAGGGCTGGTTAGCGGCAACAACACGGCCAGAGGCAAGAGCCAGCGCAGGGGCGGGCGTGCAGGATCCTGCCAGTACTTCACGAAGGCAACGGTCAGGCTGATCAGCAGCAGGTGGATGAGCCAAGTATCGTGAAAGGCCATGACGTAGTCGCGGCGGCGCAGCCCCAGAAAAGCGGCGTACATCAGGGGGGCCACGTACCAGTAGCGGCGGTAGGGGGTAAATCGTACGAGCCGCACCAGCAAGCCACCGCAGAGGGCAAGCGCGAAAAACTGGCTGAGCATAGCGGCCCAGATGGCACTGGGCGTGCCCACCCCGAACAGCGTAAAGATGCCGGCCAAGTAAAAAACCAGCAGCGGGGGCATCCAGGCCGTGGGGCCGGTAGGCGCCCCGAAAGGATCGGCAAAGCCCCGTCCGGCGATGAGCGCCTTGGCGATATTACCGTATTCGGCCCCGAACGAAAAGTCCCGCGCCGCAATTCGCTCGGCCCAAAAAGGCGAATTAAAATATTGAAAGGAGAACAAGCTGAGCAGCAACACCAAAACTCCCACCGTCACTACGCGCTCGGGGTTGAGAAAATGCCATTGTAAACGGATCGGAATGGGCTGCACAGGGTTAGGTTTCGCAGATGAAATGCGTGTTACACCACGTAATGAAGACGGCGTAAATATACTTTTTGTAAGTTAAAAATGATAAATAAAAAGTTGTTTTTTGCTCTTGCGCGATCAATTAAAGCGTAAAGTTTCAGAAAGTGCGCGCGCAACAAGTCAATTAGGAGGATACTGCAATGCCGTAAGGGTAGCGCAAAATTTACATCCTCGTAACACCTAACTGCCCGAATCGGTAGCCAGCGTCTGCCCCTTGGTTTTGATGGGATGTGTTTACCTTTGCCGGATGATCGCCTGGCAAGAGTTACTCGGGGCCGACAAGTGGCGCCTGTTTGGGGGAGCCATCTTGGTCAACCCCTACCTGTTGGTGCTGGATGTACTCCTGCTGGGGCATTTTGCGTGGTTTACGTACCGGCAATATCGGCGCACGGGCTGGAAACTCGACTTCTGGACGATCGTCCTCTTCATCCGCTTTGTGTTTCCCGTGCTGGTGATGTATCCGTTCAACGCGGCTTATGGTAATCAGATTTCTATTTCAGTACGCCAGCCCTACGTGAAAAACTACGTGGACTTGGCCTACGTGCTCACGATCACCGGCTACCTGATGCTGTTTGTGGGCCGCTGGCTCTACCAGCGTACGCATCCGCACGTGGTGCTCAAAGCGCTCTTTCGGCCCCTCGAACAATTTATCGAATACAACCTGCGCAGCCGTCCTACGGTTTGGCTGCTGGCGCTGCTGACGGCGGGGCTGATGAGCGTGGTGATTTATTTTCAGGTCACGACGGGCAACTTGTTCAACCCGCGCGAATACTTCCAGTTTTTTGGTACTTGGCGGCCGTTCTACATGGCCACCATGGCCATCTATCCGCTGATGTTGGTCTTTGCGGGCTTGCGCCTGATCCAGCAACCTACCCCCGAACGCACGGTGCTGGCCGCGCTCATCCTTATGGGCGTACCTTTTTTGGGGTCGCGGACGGCCGTGCTCGAGCCACTGCTGTTCCTGTTCGGTTTCTTTGCGTTTATGTATCCGCAAAAAATCAATTTTACCCGCCTGGCATTGCTGGGGGTCGTTTTCCTAGTGGCCATCATCGGGCTGATGGAGGTGCGGTCTCGAGCTTCGAACGTGCTGCGGGCGGGGCAGGCTACCTTCGCCGAGAGTATTTTCTACGGAAATACCTTTTCGGATACGCGCGACTTTGGCAACGTGATTGCCCACTGGGACAAAGAATTGCTTTGGGGCAAGACCTACGCGGCGGGCCTGATGGGCTTTGTGCCCCGCTCGCTGTCCGATTTCCGGGAACGCTGGTCGCTGGGGGTCTTCACGGCCCGCACCACCGGCTACGACAGCCGCTACCACCCGGGCTTGCGGCCCGGTAGCTTCGGCGAGGCATATTTCAACTTCGGCGTGCCGGGCATTGTAGTGCTGGGGCTGCTGTTGGGCTACGTGCTCACCCACGTAGATACCATGATCCGCCGCGACATCAACGAGCGCCGCGACGTGCTGCGGGCCTATTCGCGCACCATCGCCTGGACGGCAGCTTATTGTCTGAGCCTGAGCGTGAGTTTCCCGACCTTCTACGCCCTGGTGCTGTTCATGGCGGTGCTTGCCTTGGTGCGGCAGGGCCTTTTCCGACCTGCCCGCGCATGACAGGGTCGCTTACCACCGCCACCCGGCCCTTGCGCAGGGAACGCTTTCACCACACGGTTACGGGGTTGGCCCTGGTGCTGATCGCGCTTACGCTCCCTTGGCAGTGGCGGCTCAACAACCTGTGCATTGGCTTGCTGATTCTCAACTGGCTGGCCGAAGGCCGATACGCCGAAAAGTGGGGGTGCTGGCGCTCGGATCGCCGTATTTGGTTGCTGCTGCTGTTCTTTGGGTTGCACGTGGTGGCCCTGCTCTATACCACTGACCAGGCCACCGGCTGGAAAATTCTGGAAAAACGCGCCGCGCTGTTAATATTTCCCCTGGTCTTGCCCGGTTGGGTGCCCACAGCGCGCCAATACCGTCGGGTGCTGGGGGCGTTTGCACTTAGTACCTACGTGGTGCTGCTGCTTGCTTTTGGGCGGGCGATGCGCGGCGGGGCCGAAGGTTGGCTAGCCGAAAACCTGCTGATGGGCCTGCACACGCCGCGCATCTACTTTGCGCTTTACTTGCTCTTTGCCTGGATCATTGTGTTGGGAGGTTTGCAACCCTGGTGGCGTCGTGCCAAGGGCCAGGCAGGTGCGCTGCTGGTCACGCTCCTGACGGCCGCCGGACTGACGTTGCTGGCGGCCAAAATGGCAATTTTGCTTTTTGCCTTGTTTTTGGTGGGAGGAGGCATCTACGCAGTATGGCGTCAGGGCCAGTGGCGTTGGTTGGCCTTGCTGGCAGGGGGAAGCCTGGCCGTAGCGGTGGTTACCTACCAGTCGTCTCCGTCTTTGCAACGCTACGTGGGGCACGAGCTAGCCCACTGGGACGAAACCAAAGATGCCAACAAATTTAACAGTACCAACCTGCGGTGGATGTTCTGGCAAAGTGC
>DAIMZG010000132.1:0-5312 GCA_036734065.1 Catalimonadaceae bacterium | reverse complement strand
GCATTGAACAGGGGGCTGTCTTCAAGAAAGCGGACGGCCGTTTCGACGGCTTCGAGGCTGGTGCCGCCGCGCTCGAGCACGGCGTAGCCGCTGTCGAGGGCCGCGCGCAGGGCTGCGTGGTAGGCTGCTTCGCGCGCGGGCGTCAGGTTCTCGCGACGGATGGTGCCCGCCCCGCCGTGTACGACGAGGGTGAGCGGGGCGGCGGTCGTGGGGGGTTGGGCCATTGCGAAGGGAGCGAGCAAAAGCAGGAGTAGTAGTAAACGCACTATCATAATAGAGATCGGTGACACACAAAAAAATAGATTGCTTTTTAAACTTAAAAAATTTATCGGCTACGTCCTCGATTTACTTACTTTTAAATAAAAACCTGACGATATTTATCCCTAATAGTTTACATACATTGTTTCACACAAAATTTTATATTGTTTTATCATGTATATCTACTGCCGCCATGAAAAGATATTTTACACTCTTCTTGCTCGGGTTGCAGGCCAGTGGCCTGCTGGCCCTCCCCGTAGATGAAGCCACTGCCCTGCAGGTGGCACAAGCTTTTGTGGCGCGCACTACCCAGGCGGCCCAGCTCGAAGTGACCTATCGGGCCAAAGGCTCCTCGGCTAGTGAAAGTGCCTATTTTTACGTTTTCAACACAACCGATGTACCCGGTTTTGTGATCGTAGCGGGCGACGACCAGGCTTTACCCATTTTGGGTTATTCCGAACAAAGTGTTTTTACCCTGCAAGGCGCCCCCCCCGCCCTAACAAAATGGCTAGAGGGCTATCGGCAGCAGATTCAGGCGTTGCGGGCCGATCCGCAACCAACGCCTGCCGCCGTGGCCGACGCCTGGGCCCACTGGCTGGCCACCGATGTCGGTGCCCCCGCGATCGAGAGCGGCCCGCAGAACGTAAACCCCCTCCTGACCACCACCTGGAATCAGGAACCGCACTACAACGCCCTGGCCCCTTTCGACGCGCCTTCGGGACAGCGCACGGTGGCGGGCTGCGTGGCCACGGCCATGGCGCAGATCATGAAATTCTGGAACTATCCGGCCAACGGTACAGGATTTCATTCTTATAATCACCCCAAATACGGGACCCTCTCGGCCAATTTTGGCAGCACCACCTACCAGTGGAGCCAGATGCCCAACCAGGTCAATAGCCCCAACAACGCCGTCGCCACCCTGATGCACCACTGCGCCATTAGCGTGGACATGAACTTCGACATCCCGGCTAACGGCGGCAGCGGTGCCTACGTCATTTCGGCGGCCAGTCCTGTGACGCACTGCTCGGAATACGCCCTGAAGACCTATTTCGGCTATCGGCCCACACTCCAAGGGGTGTTGCGCGCCAACTACTCAGACACGCAGTGGCTCAACCTGCTGCGCGGCGAACTCGACGCGGGGCGGCCCATCCTTTACGCGGGTTTTGGCTCGGGCGGAGGCCACGCCTTCGTCTGCGACGGCTACACGACCAACAACTTTTTCCATTTCAACTGGGGCTGGGGCGGCAACTCCGACGGCTACTTTACGGTCAACGCCCTCAACCCGGGCAGCCTGGGCGCGGGGGGCGGCACGGGCGGCTTCAACAGCGGTCAGCAAGTGGTGATCGGCATTCAGCCCCCCACCACAACCCAGTCTTTCGACCTGCGGCTCAACAACACGGTGTCGTTTTCGGCCAGTCCCCTAGGCTACGGGCAGCCCCTCACCGTGACCACCAACATCGCCAACTACGGCTCCAACAACTTTGCGGGCGATTATGCAGCGGCCGTGTTCGACAACAACCTCACTTTCGTGGACTTTGTGCAGGTTCGGACAGGGTTCAGTCTGGAGGCTGGCTTCACGTACCAGAACAACTTGACGTTTGGCAACCAAGGCTCGTTTGCCATGCTGCCGGGCGCGTACTTCGTGGGTATTTTCTACCGCCCTACGGGGGGCAATTGGGTGCTGGTGGGCGACCAGGGCGGCTTTACAAACTTGCGCCCGCTCACGGTCGTCAATTCGAGTAACATCGAACTCAACTCGGCCATGTCTGTCACGCCTGGCAGCACCCTCACGCAGGGCCAGGCCATGTCCGTCAACCTTAATCTGCGCAACGACGGCAATTCGACGTTTACGGGCCAATACGGCCTGGGCCTCTACAACCTTGACGGATCTCTGGCGCAATCCATCGGCGTGATCAACGAAAACCAAGGCCTGCCCGCAGGCTTCACCTACATAGCCCCCTTCCTGACGTTCAGCACCCCGTCCGTTACGGTATCGCCCGGTAGTTACCTGCTGGCGGTGCAGCACCGACCTACCGGGGGCGACTGGCAACTCAGCGGCTCGAGCTATCACCAGAATCCCGTGCGGGTCACGGTACAAACGGCTGCCCTGGCCGCCGACCAGTACGAGCCCAACAACGTGCGCAGCCAGGCCACTCCCCTCGCCCTGACCTTCTCGGGCAACACGGCCACGCGCAATACCGAAGGCGCAAACCTGCACATGGGTTCGGACTACGACATCTATCAACTTGCCCTGGCGCCGGGCTTTCAGTACGTCGTCAATGCCCGCCTGCACGATTCTTACAACAGCGGCAATGGCAATACCTACACCGTAGACGGCTTGTTCTCTTACGCCCTCAACGACGGCGAATGGTCGGAGACCTACGACGACGTGATGCCCGGCCCGATCACTGCCACGGGGGGCAATGCGCTCAACTTCTTCGTAGCGCCCTACTTCACGGGCGAAACGGGCACCTACCGCCTCGATCTGAACATTACGCGCAGTCCGGTTTCCTCACTGGCGGCCCGCGACGTACCGGAACTGATTCGGGTATATCCCAACCCAACCCGCGACCGCCTGACCTTCGACCTGCACGACTTTCCAGCCGCGCTGCACGCAGCCTCGCTGGTAGATGCACGCGGACAACAGGTGCGCAATGTACCCGTGGTAGTCGGTCAGCGTACATATCGCCTTGACCTCAGCCAACTGGCGAGTGGGGCCTATTGGCTGCGGCTACAGACCGAAAAAGGGGTGATCACGCGGCCCGTAGTGCTCCACCGATGAAATGGTACTGGATTTGGCTGTGTCTGGGGCTGGCGGCCTGCCGCACGCGGGAGGCGCGCCGTCTGCCAGAAGTGCAACCCGCATTTGTGCCGGGGCCGCGCGTACTGGTCTATAAAACCCGGGAGGATTACCACCACCTGGTGCCCGTGTCGCTGACCGAAGACCGCCAGGCCATTGCCTCGTTTCCGCACCCGCGCGATGTGCAGGACACCACCAGTGGCCCACCCCTGGCCCTGCGCGATGGCTACTGGCTCGATCGGCGCGGCATTGGGCCAACGGTGGCTTTTCTGGATATAGACTACGATACGTACGCAGCCCTGACCACTGCCCCCAATCCGGATACGCTGCTCGGACGCGTGCTCGACGCCGACCCCCTACTCGAGCTCTGCGACTGTGGCCACCGTCAGGCTTTCCAAGACCTGGAAGGGCAACTCAATGACCTGATCGCCCGTGGGCGGTTGCGCACAGTGTGCAAGGTGCTGCGCTAGGCTGGCCCAGCGGCTGGGCGCCTTTCTTGGTGGAGAAACCATAGGCCATGCCCTGTCTAAGGCTGCGGGTATTTTCGTAGCTTTGTGGCCTTTCCGATGCAAGATTACGACCTCCACACCTTTCCCAACGGCATTCGCGTAGCGCACAAACAAGTGGTGCACACCAAGGTGGCCCACTGCGGTTTTGTGCTCGATATCGGCAGCCGCGACGAACAGCCCGACCAGCAAGGCCTGGCCCATTTCTGGGAACACATGGCCTTTAAGGGCACCCGCCGCCGCAAGGCCTACCACATCCTCAACCGCCTCGAGTCGGTGGGCGGCGAACTCAACGCCTACACCACCAAAGAGAAAATCTGCTTCTACGCCTCTTTCCTCGACGTTCACTACGCCAAGGCCGCCGAGCTGCTCACCGACATTACGTTCGCCTCGGTGTTTCCGGCCAAAGAGTTGGAAAAGGAGCGCAGCGTCATCCTCGAAGAGATGGCCATGTACGAAGACGCCCCCGACGACGCCATTCAGGACGAGTTCGACGCCGTTGTGTTTGGCGATCATCCGCTGGGCTACAATATTTTGGGTACGGCCGAGAGTGTCCGGCGCTTTCAGCGCGAAGACTTTCACCGATTTATTGCCCAGAACCTCGACACCGAGCACCTGGTCTTTGCCTCGGTGGGCAACCTGACGCTGGCCGAAGTGCTGCGCAAGGTTGGGCCGTGGCTGTCGGAGCTGCCCGCAATGCGGGCACCGCGCAAGCGCCTGCCCTTTTGCGACTACCAGCCCCGACAACGTACGCAACGCCGGGGGCAGCAACAGGTACACTGCGTGCTGGGTGGCCCGGCCTATGCGCTGCACGACGCGCGGCGCACGCCTTTTTTTATGCTCAACAACCTGCTGGGCGGGCCGGGCATGAACTCGCGCCTCAACCTAAGCCTGCGCGAAAAGCACGGGCTGGTCTATCAGGTAGAGTCGGGCTATACGCCCTACGACGACACGGGGCTTTTTTCGGTCTATTTCGCCACCGAACCGGGCCAGCTCACGCGCAGCCTGGGGTTGGTGCGGCGCGAGCTGCGCCGCCTGCGCGAAGTGCCCCTCGGCACGCTGCAACTGCACTACGCCAAAGCCCAACTGATGGGCCAGTTGGCCATTGCCGAAGAGCGCAACCTGAGCCTGATGCTGACGCTGGGCAAAAGCGTGCTGGACCTGGGCTACCTCGAAAGCCTGCCCGAAATGTTTGCGGCCATCGAAGCCGTGACAGCCGACGACCTGGTGGCCGTGGCCCGCGATGTATTCGACGAAACGCGCCTGAGCCTACTCACGTTTCTGCCCCAAGAGGGGTAGCGCACGCTGCCCTCCGCCGCCACTGGCAACCTGAGGGCGGCCCTGCACGTGGTTCGGAAACAATGGGTTAAAAACTTATGGATAATCTCTTTTTTAACAGCTGGGAAAGCCTGACCCGGACTGCTTGCCTTACTTTTTTAGGTTACTTTTCGATAATATTGCTGCTGCGGGTTTCCGGAAAGAGGACCTTGTCCAAGATGAATGCCTTCGACTTTATTGTCACCATTGCGTTGGGTTCGAGCCTAGCGGCGCTGGCCTTGAATAAAAACGTTTCTCTGGCCGACGGCGCGACCGCTGCTGCGTTGTTTATATCTTTTCAGTACGGACTCACCTGGTTGGCAGTGAGGTTTAGATTTGTAAAAACAATTATTACCAACGATCCTTCACTGATATTCTAACGTGAACTATGGGGTCATAATATGACGAAAGGAACTCATTTTTTCACAAAA
>DAIMZG010000131.1:0-5349 GCA_036734065.1 Catalimonadaceae bacterium | reverse complement strand
GCACCTTTGCCAGCGGAGACGGCATCACCTACCCGCTGGTGATCGAGCAGTTGCATATCCTCGACTACGACTACTACTTCCGCCTGACGGCCGCCGCCCTCGAAGGGCAGACAGCCCAGGTGCTGCTGCTCTTCGACGAGGTGCTGCGCCGGGGTTTCGACGGCCACCTGTTCATGGTCGGGCTGGCGGGCCATTTGCGCGACCTGCTCGTATGCCAGGACGAAGCCACCCTGCCGCTGCTCGAAGTATCGGCCGAAGTGCAGGCCCGCTACCGGGCGCAAGCCGCCCGCGCTTCCGCCAGCTTTTTGCTGACGGCCATGCAGGAGGCCCACCGGGGCGATCAGCAGTACAAAGCCGCCAAAAACCCGCGCCTGCACGTCGAGTTGTGCCTGCTCAAGATTTGCCACCTGCCGCGGGCTATCCGCCTGGCCGAGGTGGTGCAACTGCCGCCCGCCGAGGAGGCCGCCGCCACGGGGCCATCGGCAGAGGTGGCAGAAAAAAAAAGTGAATACCAAGCGCCCATGATCGCGCCGTCGCCCGCGCCGTCGCCCGCGCCGCCGTTGGCAACGGGGTTCGCGCCGGTGCCGCCATCGGTGCCGCCATCTGCGTCCCCGGTTGCCGCCAACGGGCACGCCTCCGGCGCGAGCCAGCAAGCTGC
Organism: Catalimonadaceae bacterium; assembly: GCA_036734065.1. Lineage (GTDB taxonomy): Bacteria > Bacteroidota > Bacteroidia > Cytophagales > Flexibacteraceae > DAIMZG01. The sequence continues at coordinate 4,691 of DAIMZG010000131.1, read as the reverse complement.
CGCCGTGGCCGACAAAGCCCCCGCCCGCCCGCCCGGCCTGAAAACCATGCGCATGCCCGACTTTCGGGCTGCAACGGCCGCGACCCCCGTGGCGGAAGCGGTGGTGCCGACGGCCGCGACCGCGGCCGAACCACCCGCGCCGTCGGTACCCGTTACGGCCGAACGGCTGGCCGAGGCCTGGCCCGCCGTGGCCCGGGCCCTGGCCGAGCGTTCGCCCATGCTGCACGGCCTGACGGCCACCTGGCAGGCCCCCGACCGGGTGTGCATCGCGCTCGACAACGACTACCAGCTTGGCCACTTCACCCGCCACGAGCAGGGCTTTTGTGCCCAGCAATTGCGCCAGCAACTGGGCGGATCGTCCTTTCGGGTAGAGGCGCAGTTGCGGACAGGCGAGGCCGTGGCCCCCAAAATTTTCACGCCCACCCAGCGTTTCGAGCAGTGGGCCGAGCAGAATCCGGTATTAAATGAATTTAAGACCCGCCTGGGCCTCGAAATTGATTATTGATCTTATGCACACACATCGCAAATTTGGACACGTGGGGCGGCTGTTGGCTTGCTGGCTGCTGCTCTCCACGGCCTGGGCGCAGACGCCCGACGTCACGATTCGGGGTGGCCGCACCGACATCGCCATCAACGAACCCTACACGCTGACCGTCACGGTGGGCAATGCCGACCTCAAGACCTACGGCACCTTCCCCGAGATCCGCGGCTTTCGCAAGGCCAGTACCTCGTCTTCCACCTCGACCAACATCATCAACGGCAAGGTTTCCTACACCCAAAGCGTCACGCAGAATTACCTGGCCGACCGCGAGGGCACCTTCACTTTGCCGGACTTCACGATGGAGATCAACGGTGAGCCCGTACGGGGCAAGGGTGCCACCATCCGCGTGGGGCCGCCCCGCCAGGCCCAGCGGGGGGCGAGCCGTTTTGGCCGCGACCCCTTCGAAGAATTTTTTGGCCAGGGCGGCGCCGAAGAGTTTGTGGAAGTGAAGGCCGACGCTTTCTTGGCTTTCACGACCGACAAGCCGGAGGTGTACGTCGGCGAAGGCTTTACGGCGACGCTGGCCCTCTACATCTCGGAAGAAAACCAGGCAGATTTGCAGTTCTACGAGTTGGTGCAGCAATACGGCGAAATCGTCAAGAAACTCAAGCCGGCCAATAGCTGGGAAGAGAACTTCAACATCGAAGAGATTCAGGGACAGCCGATACGGCTCAACAGCAAGAATTACAAACAATACAAAATCTTTCAGGCAGCGTATTATCCGCTCAATACCGACCCGGTCGAATTTCCGCGCGTGGGCCTGAAGCTGATCAAATACAAGGTGGCCAAAAACCCGACTTTTTTCGGGCGTAACCGCCAGGAAGACTTCCAGACATTCTACACCGAGCCGCGCAGCGTCCGCGTTCGGCCCTTGCCGCCCCACCCCCTGCGCGACGGCGTGGCCGTGGGCGAATTTCGGCTCAACGAAGAGATCAACCCTACCGAACTGGAAACGGGCCAGAGCCTGACTTACGACTTTCAGGTGCGGGGCGAAGGCAACATTTCGTCTATCAATACGCCGACGCAAATGCAAAGCCGCACCGAAGTAGATTTCTACGCCCCCAATACGCGCCAGTCTATCAACCGCAGCCAAAACAAGGTCACGGGCTACAAAACGTTCAGCTACCAGGCCGTGCCGCAGGAGCCGGGTACCTACCAGATGAAAGACTTTTTCCAGTGGGTATATTTCGATCCGGAGCGGGCGCGCTACGACACGCTCCGTCCGCAGGCTTCTTTTGTGGTGACGGGCGAAAGCATCCGCGACCGCAACGTGACGGGCAGTGCCCGCGACGAGTTCTACTCGGTGCTGGCCGAGGCCGACAACCGTACGCGCGCCCGCACGGGCCCGGACTGGGGCCGGTGGCTGGTCAACGGGCTGGTGGGGTTGCTGCTGGTGGGCGCGGTGGTGGTGCTGTTTACCGACTCAGGTAGCGCTGCAAATCGCTGATGGTGCGGATGTCGTGCGCCTGGGCATCGCGGGTGCGCATCATGAGTGTATAGGTGTTGTTGAATCCGAGGGGCTGTAGCCACTCCAGGTCATAATCCTGCCGAAAAGCCGCCCGCACGTGCGCGTAGATGGCCTCCGGGTCGCCGTCGAGGGCCTCGACCGTCAGGCTGTCGGCCTGCAAGATCACCTGCAATCCCGTGCCAGTGTATTCGGGATACAGGTCCAGTTCGCCCGCCCGCAAAGCGTCAAAACAGATTTTGGTGCCGCCCAGACCCAGGCGGGCCTGTACGTCCAACTCGGTGTAGCCGCGTATCAGTTGCGTGTAAAGCTCGACCAGGATCAACTGCTCCGTAAAGTTCTTGGAGCCAATCGTGATGCGGCCGCGCCGGGGCGCGGGGTGCGGGGGGCGATAGAGCTGGCGGGCCGTCAGGAAATCGCGGGCGATGGCGGCCGGGTCGTCCCCCTGATAATCCGCGCGGTAGTTGAGTGCCATCATGGTGCTGTCGTCAATCTGGTTGGCCAGCAAGTCGAGCACGTCGGCCAGTTCGGGATACTGGCGCAAAGTGCTCAGCCGCACCAGGGGCGCGGCGAAATACGGCGGAAAGGCCCGCTGGTCGTCTTTGAGGGTGTGCAGGTCGTAGGCCCGGATGCGCCCGTCGGTCGAGTAGCCGTCAATGACGTCCACCTCCCGCTCGTGCACAGCGCGGTAGATTAGCCCTGGGGCCAGCACCACGTGCCGGATGCGCAGCCCGTAGCGATTGGCCAGGTTGGGCAGCCCGTCGGCCCGCCCCACAAATTCGGGGCTGAAGCCCGCCCGCAGCCCCGTGTTCCAGCTTCCGTAGGCGTAGGCGGCCAGCCCGAGCACCAGCACGGCGGCCAGCCCGCCTACCCAGCGGACAAACTGACTGGGCCGCAGGTGCTGCAAACGCCCCAAGGCCTGGTCGAGCACAATGGCCAGCCCGGCGGCGGGCAAGGCACCCGCCAGAATCATGTAGGAGTTGTTGAGGGCAATGCCGCCGAAGATAAACTCGCCCAGGCCGCCCGCCCCGATGTAGGCTGCCAGCGTGGCCACGCCCACATTGATGACCGTGGCCGTCCGGATGCCCGCAAAAATAACGGGCAGGGCCAGGGGCAACTCCACGCGCGTCAGCACCTGGCCGTCGGTCATGCCCATGCCCCGGGCGGCGTCGCGGATGTGGGGCGCTACGCCCGTAATGCCCGCGTAGGCATTGCGTACGATGGGCAGCAGGGCGTAGAGAAAAAGGGCGACGATGGCAGGCTTGGACCCGATGCCCAGCAGGGGAATCATAAACCCGAGCAGGGCAATGCTGGGAATGGTCTGGAGCACGCTGGTGATGCCCAGCACGGCGCTGGCCCACTTGGGGCGCCGGGTGATGAGGATGCCCAGCGGCAGGCCGATCAGCACGGCCAGCGCCAGCGAGGCCACCGTCAGGCCCAAGTGGGTGAGCACCTGTTCGCCGATCTTGCCGCGTTGCCCCCACAAAAAATCAGCAAAAGCGGAAAAGTCCATTCCCAAAGGTAAGTACCACCGGGCTAAGTGCCCGTCGGCACTACTTCGAGGCGTAGGGTGATGGTGACCTCGTCGCTGAGCAGCCAACTGCCGCTCCCGATGCCGTAGTCGCGCCGGTTGAGGGTAAACGAACCCCGGAGCGTGCCGCCGCCCTTGACGGCCCGCGGCTCGAACCGGAAGGGAACCTTCACGGTGCGCGTGGTGCCTTTGAGGGTGAGCTCGAAGTCGGCTTCGTAGGTATTTTTGCCCGTCGCCCGCAGGGCTTTGGATACCATCCGGATGTCGGGATAGCGGGCGGTGTCGAAGTAGTCGGGCTGCCGAAGGTGGCGGTCGCGCAGGGCGATGCCCGTCTGGATGGAGTCGGCCGGCACGCGGGCCGTGAGCTGGCCAGCGGCTGGGTTGGCCGGGTCAAAGCGGATGTCGGCCTGTAGCCCGGTAAACGAGCCGTCCACGGGCAACCCCGCGTTGCGGATGCGGAAAGCAACCTCCGAGCCGCGCACCGACCAGGTGTCGGGGGTTTGGGCGAGGCGGGCCAAGCCCAGCATACACCAAAAACTGATCATCCACAACGTCATGCCCAGACAACTGCGGGCGGAACGGATGGTTTGGGCAGGCCCAAACGAAGAGAGGCCCGGCAAATGCCGAGCCCCTTTCGCTCATCACCAAATCTAACCTACTATTTACTTCAACTGTCGTTGGCCTTCGCTCAACCAACGATACAAATGTATCGGAGATAATAAGTTTAGCCAAATGTACGGGTCGCCGATGCGGGAATGGGGTAGTGACAATTCGGGCGAATCCGGCCAAATTTTGGGTGATACGTACCAGACGGCAGAAATCGTACGTTGCCCAAAAAGGAATGCGGCCTACGAAAGCGGCAAAGGCTTGAATGCCAGCCGTTTGGGTAAAAAATCCGCCTTATGAAGCTGAAAATTCTTACGCAATTCAGGATTTTGAGTATTGTGCCCACAAAGGGTCGCGCAGACGGCGCGGCAAACGGTTGAGCACTTGTTCGTAGGCGTGGCGCGTCCAGTGCTGCAGTTCGGCGTCGGTGAGTTCGCCGTGCACCAGCACGGTGTTCCAGTGGCGTTTGTTCATGTGATAACCGGGCTGGACGGAGCTGTAGCGGGCCCGCAGTTCGAGGGCCGCTTCGGGTTCGCACTTGAGGTTGA
>DAIMZG010000130.1:3820-5356 GCA_036734065.1 Catalimonadaceae bacterium | reverse complement strand
GGTGGTGAGCGAATCTTTGTGCGTCACGCGGATGGTGTAGGTGCCGGGCGTGGGCAGTTCCACCCAAATCTTTTCGACATTGTCGAGGTCATTGTCGGCTTGCTGCGCCGGGGCGGCGAGGTTATCGCGATCGAGGCGGTAGGGCAAATAGATGGTGCTGTCGGGACCAATCAGCCGCACGTCTAGGTCGTGTACTAACATCTTGATATCAGGGTTGAGCATCGTATCGAGGGGGGCCGCGGCCGGATCTGTCCAGCAGAGCGTCACGACCAAGGGCTGTTCGCCCGAGGCAGTGAAGGTAGTGTCGTAGCTACCCCCTTCGCTGAGCACTTGCTCGGTGATGATGCCCTCGCCGTCATTGGCCAGGCCAATCAGTTCGGCAGCCCGCCGGGTGTTGAGTAACCCCCAGCCAAAACGGTAGTCAGGGCCGGGATGGTCGCCCGCCTCGTCGGCGGTGTGAATGGCTAGCCCCTTGAGGGTAGCCGACCGCATGTAACTGTCTTGGTGCAATTGGGCGTACCGTTGCTGCAGCAGCACCAGCGAACCCGTAGTGGTGGGGGCCGACATGGACGTGCCCGAGTACACTGCGTAGGAATCGTCGCCGCTCGCGACAGCCGAAAACAGTCCCACGCCGTTGGCAACAATGTCGGGCTTGACGCGGCCGTCGTCGGCGGGGCCATAACTGCTAAACGAAGACATTACCACGCTTGATGGTCCTTGGTAGCCGTTGAGGTTGCCGCCCACGGCGCCGATGGTCAGTACATTCTTCGACACTTTGCCGCCGCCCGTGAGGCAATCGTAACCGCCCTGACGGCCGTTGCGGGGTCGTACGGCCGTAGAAGGCACCCACGTCGAGCCGTTCCAGACTTCGTGCGGTGTGCCCGGTGTGGGGCCGCCATTGCGGGAGTTGCCCGCCGACCACACGGCCAGGTAGTAGGGGTAGTCGTAGGCCACGGCGTCCATGCTCGACTCGAAGCCGCGATAAAGCCCAAACTTGTAGTCTTCGGTGGCGCTGATGGCCGTATCGCCCAGCCAGCGCCAAGTGGTGCCTTGCAAGCGCCAGCCAAACACAAAGGCGTAGGAGTGATTGGAAAGCAGCATGCCCTCGGCGGCGTAGCCCGCCATTTCGGCCAGGTCTGAGTTCCAGTCATACGACCGAAACACTGCGTTGGGGGCCATGCCGCGCGCGCGGGGATTGGCACCACCTCCCACCATCGTGGCGGCCACGTGCGTGCCGTGGTCGCTGAGGCCCGAATTGTCGCCGGGCGTTACGCGCCCTAGCAGTTCGACGTGCGTGGTGCGGGCCAGGCCGCCGTCCCACTCACCCAACTTTACGCCGCTACCATCCAGAGACAGGCCCGAAGCCCCACCCGGAAACAGTTGGCTCGTCGAAGAAGTACGGCCTGCCCGCAGGTTGTCGGTCACGCGGTACACGGGTTTGCCCCGGCCGTCGAGTTCGGCCAGTTCCACCACTTCGCCGTCTTCACTTTCGTAGCGGGTGAGCCAGCCCATTTCGCGGGCCTTTTGCCAGGCTTC
>DAIMZG010000130.1:0-3720 GCA_036734065.1 Catalimonadaceae bacterium | reverse complement strand
GGGGTGCGGTCTTCGGGTTGTTCCCAGCGGTTGCGGATCAGGTAACGATCCGGAAAGTCCGTGTAGATGGCCTCGTGCCGGATGGCCGTTTCCAGCACGTCGCGGGTGGCCTCGGCCAGGGCCGCCACTTGCGCTTGGTCGAGCGTATGCGCCCGGGTGGCCGGGTGAATACGCGCCTGAAAGAGGACTTCGTCGGCGATCCAGTTGCCGATGCCCGCCGTCACTTTCTGGTCGAGCAGCACGGCTTTGATGGGCGCTTTGCGGTTTTGCAAACGGTTGGCCAGGGCCTCGGCCGTCACGCGCAAGGCGTCGTCGCTCAGGCGTTTGTATTGCTGGTAGGCCGCCACGCTGTCGGCCAGGTCGAGGCGGGCAAATTTGCGCGGATCGGTGATGGCCAGCCGCTCACCCCCGCTAAAAACCAGCACCAATCGGTTGAAGCGCGGGGCGTCGGCCGGACGGGCGTAGTAGTGCAGGCCGCCCGTCATGCCAAAATGAATCACCAGCACGGGGCCGCGGGCCGTTACGGCGAACAAGTACTTGCCAATCCGCTCGGTGTGGGCAAACCGGGTGCCACGCAGCGCTTTTCGTACATCGGCGATGGGGGCTTTTAGCTGACGTTCGTCTTCTACCTCCAGCCCGGCCAGGGGGCGGTCGAGCGCCACGGCTTCGAAGTAGCGGCGGTAGATTTCAACTTCGGGTAATTCGGGCATGAGTTAACGTGGGTTGGGCGCAGCCGCAGCGCTTCCGCAAAGAGGTGCTTTTGGTTTATGATACCCGCGGGGCCGGGCGGGTCATAGCCTGGGGCGAGAGCAACAGATCTACGTCGGGTTCGTCGGGGCGATCGCCCAGGGTGTCTTCGATGTAGAGCATACGCACCAGCACGATGGCCGCCGCCAGCAGGGGCGTGGCCAGCAGCAGGGCCAGCGTGCCGAGCGTGAAAGCAAAGAATACCTGCACGAGCAACAGCAGCACGGGGGGCATCCGGATGGCGTGCTGCTGTATGTTGGGGGTAATAAAATAACTTTCGAAAGACTGGATGGCCAAGTAGAGTACCCCTACCCAAAGGGCCGACGAAGGGCCGTTGAGCAGGGCCACCAGCATGGGCGGTACGGCCGATAACACCGGCCCAATGTTGGGAATGAAAGAAAGAAAAAAGGCCAGCAACGCAAAGGTCAGCACCAGCGGCATCCCCAACGCCCACAGGCCGATGGCCGTCATGACGCCCACCAGAAAAACGTCCAGGATTTGCCCCACAAACCAGCGAAACAGCGTGATGTTGAGCGTTTGAAGCACCTGGCGCGTCCGGGCCCGGCGCTTGAGGGGAATCAGGCTCACAAAACCGTTTATGTACAACTTCGGATTTACGGTCAGGAAAACGGCCACCACCACGATGACGATGACATCCAGCACCACCCCTAGCGTAAGGCTAGAAAACTCGACGACTCGTTCCAGCAGCACGTCCGGGTCGTAGAGTAAGCTCTGGTCTTCGGGCAGTCGCTCGAAGATCATGCCCCCCGTTCGGGTAGCGGCAACTTCTTGCCTAAGGGTCTCGATCGTACCGGGTAACTTGTTAATGAGTATTTCCACTTGCTGGCTCACTTGCGGGGCCAGCAGCACAAACGCCAGCACCGTCAGGCCAAACTGCAACACGATCACCCCGGCGATGGATACGCCCCGGGGCAGTCGGGTATGTTGGCTGATCCACTCGCCCGCGTTGCGCCAGAGGATGGACAGCATAATGCTGGCAAAAAGCAGCAGCCAAACGTGACGGCCAAACCAGATCAGGACAATGACGAAAGCAACGAGAACAAAAGTGATGAGGCGCCGGAGGTATTGCGCGTCGGAATTCCGCATATTGAAAAAGTGAATATTTGCAGTGATAACGCTTGCGCCCCGTCGAGGTTAGCGACCCCTTAACGGGCAATTCGCGTACGCAACCAAAACCGTTCTATGCAAACGCTTGCTTGTCAGTTTCTGGGTACGGGCGACGCCTTCGGCACGGGCGGCCGCGCACACAGTTGCTTCCGGGTGTACACCCCCGACTATTCTTTGTTGGTGGACTGCGGCGGTACGGCGCCCCTGGCCTGGCAACGGGCCGAGCAATCGCTGGCCGAACTAGACGCCGTGCTCATCACCCACCTGCACGGCGACCACTACGGCGGCCTGCCCTTTTTGCTGCTCGAAGCCCAGTACGTCCACCGACGCCAGCGCCCGCTGCTGCTGGTGGGCCCGGTGGGCTTGCAGCCCAGCCTCGAAGCCCTCTGCGCCCTGCTCTACCCGGGCGTGCGCTTCGAATTCCCGATCGAATATCGAATTTATCCTGTCAGCGAGTTTTTGGCCGTCGGACCGGCGGCGGTACGGGCCTACCGCGTGCGGCACGCCCCCGCCGCCGATCCCCACGCCTTGCGGCTGGTGTGGGAGGGGCGTACACTGGCCTTCTCGGGCGATACGGCCTGGACGGACACGTTGCTGGAAGTGGCCGAGGGGGCCGACCTGTTCGTATGCGAGTGCTACGACTACGCCGACCGCGGGCAGCCGGGCCACCTCAGTCTAGAGGTGCTGCGCCGCGAGCAGGCCCGGCTCGGGAGCGGGCGCACGTTGCTCACGCACCTGGGCCCCGACATGTGGGCGCACCACGACGAACTTTCTCCTTTCGAAGTGGCGCCCGAAGGCGGGCAAGTCATCCTCTGAGGTCAATCGTCAATTTCGACGACCAGATACTTGGATACGCTCCAGAACTTGTCCGGATTGAGGATGCGAATCTTGGTCATGTCGTTGCTCTTGGCAAACAAGTAAGAATCAGTCGGGTGGTTGCTGATCACGCGCGGCTTGCTCAGGTAGCCGATGTAAATCTCGCGGGTTTCGGCGATATTGAGCTTGTTGAACTGGCGCGTGTCCTGCTTGTCGGCCAACTTTACTGTCCGGCCAATGCCCAATACGCCGCCTTCTTTCTTGATCACGCCCGATTCAGCCAGTTGCTTGCGGGTACCCGCCAGAAAATACGCCGTATTGATCACCGCTTCTTTCTCGGCGACTTCGTTGGCCCGGGCGCGCAGGTCGGCATCGCGCTGGGCCAGGCGGGCATCGCGGCTGGCTACGGCTTTGCGCAGTTCGTCGCGCTCTTCGGTGACGTTGCTCAGTTCGGCCACCAGTTCGTTCATTTGGGCTTCTTTCTGGTCAACGCTTTTGCGCAAGCGCGCCACCAGGCGTTGCAACCCCTGGCTGCGCGTGCTGTTTTCGGCAATGCGGGCCTCCAATTCGGACAGTTGCCTTCGGCTCTCGTTGATGTAGCCGTCAATGCCGTCAATCATTTGCAAAATGCGCGTCTTCTGATCTTGCCGACGGCCTTCGTGGTGGATGTTGATGAGCGTGTCGCCCACGCGTTCGAGGGCGGCCAGGTTTTGCTCGATGTCATCAAACGACTGGGCCAGTTCTTCTAGCCGCATCTCGCGTTCCCGTACCAAAGCCTCCAGCGAGTCGCGTTCGCTGGCCACTTGCCGAAATTCCTCAGATTGTTTTACGTCGCAGGCCGTGAGCGTAACTACAATCAGCCCCAGCCACTGTATGCATTTGTTCATGACAAGTATTTTGCCCAAAGAACGGGAAATGAACGGAAAATAGCAGGTATCCTCCTACGCAAAGCGCCCTACGGTCCCGTGCACAAGCTGTATCTGCGGGTAGCATCCGTTCTCCCCGACGCCTCTCGGGAGGTTTTGTACG
>DAIMZG010000129.1:0-5451 GCA_036734065.1 Catalimonadaceae bacterium | reverse complement strand
CACGCTCGCCGTCGGCGACCTGCCCGTTGGCCTCTACCACCTGACCGTCAAGACGAACGCGGGTACCTACATGGCCAAAGTGGTGATTGAACGATAACAGTGTTGAACCCATCATTGGAAAGGCAGCCCCGAGGGGCTGCCTTTTTTGTTTGCCTACTTACCCGGATACGTCGCACATACGGGTTTGCCGAGGCCGAAAATTCGGCGCGCGGGCCGGGCCATCTGCTTACCTTCGCGGCGTATTTCCAAATTTCCTCGCCATGCCCCCTTTTGTCCGGAGTGCAGACTATACCTACGACCTGCCCGCCGACCGCATCGCGGCCTTTCCGGTGACGCCCCGCGACGCGGCCCGGCTGCTGGTCTGCGACCGCGGCCAGACCGCGCACCACCGCTACGCCGACCTGCCCCACCTGCTGCCCCCCGACGTGCTGCTGGTCTTCAACGACACGCGCGTGATCCCGGCGCGGCTGTTTTTTCGCCGGGCTACGGGCGCCCTGATCGAGCTGTTCTTGCTGCAGCCCGTGGCGCCTAGTCCGGTCGTCGGCCAGGCCATGGCCCAGACCGCCCAGTGCACCTGGCAGTGCCTGATCGGCAACCGCAAGCGCTGGGCGGCGGGCGAAGTCCTCGTCGGGACGTGGCCGCACGCCGACGGCCCGCTCGTCCTGCACGCCACCCTGACCGACCCCGAGCAGGCGCACGTCGCCCTCCGCTGGACGCCCGCTGCCCTGCCCTTTGCCGAGGTGGTGCAAACCATCGGGGCCTTGCCCCTGCCTCCTTACCTGCGGCGAGAGGCCACCGCGGCCGACTACGACACCTACCAGACCGTCTATGCCCGGCAGGCCGGGGCGGTGGCTGCGCCCACGGCGGGCCTGCACTTTACGCCCGACCTGCTCGACGCGCTGGCCGCGGCGGGCATCGCCCGCGACTTTCTGACCCTACACGTGAGCGCGGGCACCTTTCGCCCCCTCAGCACCGACAACGCCGCCGACCACGCCATGCACCACGAGCAACTGGTGGTGCGCCGCGACAACGTGCGGCAGTGGCTGGGCCCCCGCCGCCTGGTGGCCGTCGGCACCACCTCGCTGCGCACCCTCGAAAGCACCTACTGGCTGGGCGTGCGGTGGCTGCAGGCCCCCGACGCCGCCCGGCGGGATGGTTTTGCGCTCGACCAGCACTTTGCCTACGCCGACCACGCCCAGCCCCTGCCTACCCGGCACGAAGCCCTGCACGCCGTGCTGGACTGGATGGACAGCGTTGGCACGGACGAACTGCCGGGCCAGACGGCCCTGTACGTCATGCCCGGCTACCGCTTCCGAATGGTGGACGGGCTGATCACCAACTTTCACCAGCCCGGCTCGACGCTGCTGCTGCTGGTAGCCGCCCTGGTAGGCGACGCCTGGCGCGACCTCTACGCCGAGGCCCTGGCCCAAGGCTACCGTTTTCTGAGCTACGGCGACGGGTCGCTGTTGTGGCCTGCGGCCAGAGATTGAGCCGTTATATCGCCGATTGGTCGGGTTTTCTGAAAAATGCCAGGTAATCGCTTTTGGCCTTTGCCAGCACCTGGGTTCTGGCCATCTTTGGTAAACGAGCGGCTTGTCATTAGGCCAGAAGGGCTTGTATCGAACGTTGGATATGCACGAACAAATCGTAAATCAGCTGATAAAACTAATTCACCTCAATTCTGAAGAGGTGCGGCATTTTATTGATAAAATTGAGCTAAAAACTTTTCCAAAGAAGCATTTGCTTTTGCGCGAAGGGGAGATTTGCAAACACGCTTATTTTATAAATCAGGGTTGTTTGAGGTATTTTTACAACGTGAATGGACAGGAGAATACCGGACAGTTCTTTTTCGAAAACAGTTGGTATGCCGACTACGAAAGCTTCTTATTGAATACGCCTTCCAAACAGAATATTGAGACCTTAGAAAAATCGGAGGTCGTATTTTTATCTAAATCTGAATTGCAAAAGCTGTTCGTAGAAATTCCGAAATTTGAAAAATTCGGCCGACTCATGGCCGAAAACGCCTTTCTGGGTTTGCGCAACAGAAACGAAATGTTGACCAACCAAACCGCAGAAGAAAGGTATTTGAATTTGATGCGCGAACGCCCGAAGGTTTTTGAAAGAGTGCCGCAGCATTATATCGCCTCATACTTAGGCATCAAACCGCCCTCCCTGAGCCGCATCCGGAAAAGACTTCTTGACAACAGGTAATTTCTTAACCTCGGTGAACATCAGATCATTGTCATTCCCTCACCTTCGTAGTGTCATTTTCAACTGATCAAACACTACAAAGATGAAAAATCTGTTAATAGCAACCTGCCTTCTTTGCGCCGCATCAACAGCGTGGGCGCAGTCTGAAAAAGTGCCCGTTTTTGGCGAATTTGGCTACGGCTTTGGGCAAACGCTGTTCTTCGGGGACATGCAAACCCAACTTTTGGCCGCCTATGGGGGCACCTTTGATCCGGGAACGGGCAACAACCTGATGATGGGATTTTACGTGGCTCCTCAAAAGTGGAAGGGACTGGGCGTAGGTTCGCGCATTAAAGGTACTTTTGGGGCTTCCGTACAGGGAGAAAATGGAGACGATTACATTTTTAACTTCTACAACCTAGCGGCCTCTCTCAAATATTACGCCTTGAGTGGCGAGTTTAACCGGGGCCTCTACGCCCGGGGAAGCATTGGTTTTGGTCAGTTTACGTCTAAGCGGGTCAACGAGCCGGCCAACATATACAAACACCAGTACGCCATTGGCACCTCCTTGCTGGGCGGTATTGGCTATACGTTTCCTCTCAAAAAGACAGCTTTGAGTTTTGAGGCAGCCTTCGACTATTCGAACCGCAACGGAACCATTGATGGACAAGGCGACGCCACGTTCCGGAGTGGTCAGCTCAGCGGAGATATAATCTTATCTTTTTGAGCCGAAATTTTTGAGCAGCCCGCTGAATCGAGTTGCGCTATCTCAGGAACAGCAAGATTGCCAACCCCAACAGGCCCGCCAGCAAGGCGGCCAATCCTGCGGGCGGCAAGTTGTTGAGCAGCACCTTGCGGTAGTCGGTCAGCCCGGCCACCGAAGCGGCCGCGATGATGTTGAACAAACACACCGCATTGCCCAGCGCGGCCCCCACGTGCTGCAGGGCCAACACCAACCAGGGCGAAACGCCAATCGTGTGGGCCGTTTGCATTTGCGAAGCCCCAAAGATGATGTTCGACACGGTGGTGCTGCCCGTGATGAAAGCGCCCATCATCCCCACAAAAGGGGCGAAGGCCACGTAGGCCGTGCCCAGCAGGCCGAACACCTCGGCGATGTAACTGACCATCGAAGGCTGGGTGACACCCGCGTTGAGCATCAGTTGCGAGATGGCGATGGACGGAAACAGCACGATGAATACCGTACCGAGCTTGCGCAGGGCCACGCCCAGGTGCAACTCGCGGCTGCGCCGCGCCACCAGCACGCCGATGGCCACCAGCACGAAGGGGATCATGGGCGAACGCAGGGGCTGCAATTGCGCAGCGATGCCCGTCTGGAGCACATCGGCAAATCCGACCGGGACGGCCATGGCCTGGCGCAAACCGACTGAGAATTTGGGCAAGAGCAGCAACAGCACCAGCACGGCGTAGGGCCACCACGGGCGCAAGTCAATGCGCCCTTCGCCCCGGTAGAGCAGGGCAATAGCCCCGACCAGCATTACGATGACGGCCAACACGGTGGGCAACTCGCGGCTGATAAACGAAAAAGCGACGACGGACACGGCAAACAGGCCGTACATGAGGCTGATGGGCCGGACGAAGGCCATCCGGCTGTCCAATCGGGTGTAGAGCCGGAATATCCCCGCCATCATCACCGTACCCACCAGGGCCATCAGTGCCGCCGCCAGCCGGGCGACGCGGTCGATGTCGTCGGGTGCCAGGTCCAGGGGCAGTTCTAGCCCGGCGGTTATGGGCGTGCCCACCGCGCCAAACACGGCGAAAATCCCGTTGAGCAACAGCACCACCGACACCGACAGCAGGGCGTCGTAGCCCATGGCCATCAGCAACAGGGGCACGATGGCCCCCGGCGTACCGAAGCCCGCCACCCCCTCGAAGAAGCCCGTCAGCCCCAGGGCCAGCAGGTAGAACCGCACCTCGCGCGCTGGGTGAATGCCGTCGAGCGAATGGGTGATCTGCCGGATCAGGCCAGCGGCCTCCATGACGCCGTAGAGCAACAAGGCCCCGAAGACGATCATCAGGATGTTGACTGTCGAGAAGAGGGCCGCCAGTAGCGAAGCGAAAAAGTGGGTGCCCCCCGCACCCCAGTAGAAAAACAGGCCCGCCGTGGCGGCGAAGCTAACAAAGACCGCCGTCCGGACACCGCGCCAGAGCGAAAGCACAATCAGAATGAAAATGGGCAACAAAGCCAGGAAGTACATCATAGTGCTAGCGAATAGGAAGTCGGAACCTGGGCTTGAAAATACGGCGTAGCGACAGCATCAACCAAGTGCTGGCGGTCCGACACGAGGACGATAATATTGGCGCCGCACCCGACGGCCGGGCCGCACTGCTGCAAATGGGCCGTTTGGCTACCTTTGCCAGCATGAAGCACCGCATTGCCCTGTTTTGCTCCGGCTCGGGCTCGAACGCCGAGAAGGTCATGGACTATTTTGCCGACCACCCCCAGGCCGAGGTGGTCTTGCTGCTGGCCAATCGGGCCGATGCCTACGCCCTCGTGCGGGCCGGGGCACGCCGCGTGCCGACGTACGTTTTTGGCCGGGCCGATCTTTACGAAAACGGCGCCGTGCGGCAGCGGCTGCGCGCAGCGGGCGTCACGTTCGTGGTGCTGGCGGGTTTCTTGTGGCGGGTGCCCGCCGACCTGATCGCCGATTTCCCGGACCGGATGCTCAACATTCACCCGGCCTTGCTGCCCGCCCACGGTGGCAAGGGCTGCTACGGCCTGCACGTGCACCGGGCCGTGAAGGCGGCCGGCGACCGCCAAACGGGCCTGACCATCCACTGCGTCAACGAGGCCTACGACCAGGGCTCGGTTGTATTTCAGGCCCGCTGTCCGGTGTACCCCGACGACACGCCCGAAGACATCGCCGCCCGCGTGCTGGCCCTCGAGCACGCCCACTTTGCCCCCGTGATTGCCGACTACCTGGCCAGCCACCCCCCGTTGCCTTGAGGAGTTTTTACGGCTATTTTTTTGGTAGGAGGTTCGCGCCGCGAAGCACGCTCAAAAACGTGTTGCTTTCTGGCGGTACGCGTACAGCTACTACATTTTCTTACCACGGAAACACTTGGTTTTGCTTGCGCTGCGCATCTGGTAACATCTGCTTTTATTCGCTTCTCAAAATAGTTATAACAGTAAAAACATTCGGTCAAAAAATCACATAAATCTTACATTGTCTAGCCCTTCCCTTTCCTATTTCACTCCTCAGCCTCTAAATATTTGTAGTTAATTGCCATTACGTTCAACGA
>DAIMZG010000128.1:0-5480 GCA_036734065.1 Catalimonadaceae bacterium | reverse complement strand
TCCGGCTCGGCGAGCAGGATGCGGCCGTGCAGGCCAACGTGCGCATCTACGGCAAACTCGATAATTACCTGATGCAGCCCGTATTTGTGGTGAAAGATAACCTGGTGGGTCGCGTGCCCGCCACCCTCGACGACGCGGGTCTGCGCCTTTCGCTCGACGAGATCAATCCCAATACGGGGCTGTTCACGTTCACGGCCAACACGCGCCAGCAAGACTGGATCATCCTCAAGGCCATGGTCAAACCGCACATCAACGTGCTTTGGATCGGCTCACTGCTGATGAGCTTCGGGTTTGGGTTGGCCGTCTATCGCCGCGCCCGCGAAAAGAAATATCACCGTGCGCCCGCCGCCGCGCCGCGCACCAAACCCGATCAGCAAGTAGAAGCCTAACATCCTCCTGCTCTTCCCCCCGCGGGGGAGCGTACCCCTGCCTTTGCTCCATGCCCACGCCGCCCCCTTTTCGCATTGGGCTTTGCATGGCCGGGGCCGTATCGGCCGGAGCCTACACGGCGGGCGTGGTGGACTACCTCACCGAAGCCCTCGACGACTGGGCACAGCGCCGCGCCCGGGGCGAAGCCAACGTGCCCACGCACCGGGTCGAGATTCCGGTCATCGGCGGCGCGTCGGCGGGTGGCATGACGGGCGTGCTGATGGCGGCACACCTCGACCGCGACTTTGCGCCCGCGCGCCGTCCTCCGGCCGATCAGGCGCAGCCCTTACCCGACAACCCGCTCTACCACACTTGGGTGGATATGCTGGGCGACGATATGCTCGGCCTACTGTTGGCGTCCGACGACATCTCGCCCCGTCGGTTCGACTCGCTGCTCAACGCCCGGTTTATTGATACCCTGGCCGACCGCGCCTTTGCTCCTTATGACGGACCGCGGATCGCACGCCCCTATTTCCCCCCTGACCTGAAGCTATTTGTTACCCTCTCCAACCTAGAGGGCATGGAATACGACGTGTCGTTTCGAACCAATGCCCCCCAGCCGGGTCGGTACGTGGTCACTAGTCACCGCGACTATGCCTGCTTCCGGCTCAGCACCTCCGAAGACGACTATCGGCAAGACGGCTGGATTCCCCTCAATTTCCGGACAGGGCTGCACACCGACCTGGCCCGTCAGGCCGCCCTGGCCACCGGGGCTTTTCCGCTGGGGCTGGCCGCGCGCACGCTGGTGCGCCCGGGTCGCTACCTCAACGACCTGGCCTGGTTCGACCACATCACGCGCCAGCCGGGACGGCAGTTTCGACCGCAGTACGGCACCGTGCAGGTGGATGGGGGTATGATTGATAACGAACCCTTCGAGCGCGTGCGCCAAGTGCTCGACGCCGACCTGCCGCCCGACCGGGCCAAACTCCAGCAACACCCCGATCATTTCGAAAGCACCGTGCTGCTGATTGACCCACTGCCGCGCGCGCCTTCCGACCCGCCGGAGGACGCATTGCCCGGCAGCACCGCGCTGACCTCGGTATTTGGCGGCACCTTCAACGCCCTGCTCAACCAGGCGCGGATCAAAGGCGAAACACTGGCCGATGCCCTGCGGCCCGACCACGCGGGCCAGTACCTGATTGCACCCGTACGGTACGCCCACGAGGTGCCCCTGCGGGGGGCCGTAGCCTTGGCCAGCGGGGCGCTGGGTGGCTTCAGCGGCTTTTTCAGCAAGGAGTTTCGGATGCACGACTACTTTCTGGGCCGGGCCAACTGCGAAAAGTTTCTGCGCGACCACTTCACCGTGCCTGCCGATACGGCCAACCCGATCTTCGCCCAGGGCTACGCGGCGGTGGCGGACAAAGACCCTTTCTACGCCCGGGGCGGCCCCGAAAAGCGACTGCCCATCGTACCCATATTCGCCCCGCGCACGGCCGGGCCGTACTTACCCACTTTTTCGAATGGGCAAACGTGGCCCACCATCGCGGAACGCAAAGTGCTGACCTATCGGGGTGCGATTCGGCAGCGGGCCGAACGGGCACTGCGCTACGCCGCCGGCGACAGCCCTTCGCAACGGGTACTGCTCTGGATCGGGGCCAAGGTGGTGCTCAACCGCAAGATCGAAGGCTTTGTGACCGACACGGCCGTGGCTACTTTGCGGCGGCACGGGTTGGTCGGATAAATACCACTCGATCAGACCGATTTTTCTTGCACAGGTAACTGCTGGGCTTTCTCCTCGAACGCCACCCCCCGCTCCCGCAGTTCGGCCAGCACGGGCTCGTACCACGCGGCGGTCGTCGGAATCTGCACGCCGGGCGTGGTGACCTTGCCTTCGAGCACCAGCCGGGTGGCCATGCCCAGGGGCCAGCCTACGGTTTGGGCCATGGCCGTCCGCGCCGTTGTGCCTTCTACCACCAAGTTACTCGTGCGCTGGTGGGCTTGCCCGGCTTGCACGTAGGTTACGGCGTGCTGCATCACGATCATGTCGTGGTCGTCGGCGCCCAGTGCCCAGCAGGCTTCCAAGCGAGCTTGTAGCGCTTGTGCAGGCGTGGGCGCTGCCAGCGGCACGGGCAAGTCGTCGCAGAGGCCCAGCCAGGCAATGCGCTCGATGGCGGGCGCATCGGGGGGCAGTCCGGCCCACGCGGCCAACTGCGCGCGCAACGGGCCCCGGCCCGGCGGCAAAAAGGCCCGCAGCAGGTCGGCGTAGGTGCGGGCTGGGCGCGAGGGCAAGGCGTAGCTGTCGTCAGTAAAGCCCAGTTGCACCAGCAAGTGCCAGGCCGCGCCGAAACCGGGTCGGCGCAAGGTGCCTCGCAACAAAGTCGGCACGTCCGCTAGGCCGTAGGGAACGGCGTAACGGAGCGAATCGCGGTTGGCGTAGGCTTCGAAGTCGCCGTAGCCCGCCACGGCCACCGTTTCGGTGCGGGCAAAAAGCTGGTGGTAGGGAATAAAGCGATCGGCGCCGTCGCGGCGAAAGCGCACCGCACCGCCGCTGCCGGCCAGCACTACGTTGCGCGGGTTCCAGGTGAATTTGTATTGCCACGGGTTATTGTCGTAGGCCGGGGCCACCAGGCCCCCGCAATACGAGCGGAAGGCGGTGATGGCGGCGCCTTCGCGGCGCAAGCTGTCGAGCAGGTGCATGGCCGAGAGGTGATCCAGCCCCGGATCGAGGCCGCACTCGTTGAGGAATATCAGCCCCGCCCGGCGGGCGTCGGCGTCGAGGGCTTCCATATCGGGCGTCACGTACGAGGCCGTCAGGAGGTGGCGCCCTTCGGCCAGGCAGTGCTGCGCCACGCGCAGGTGCAGGTGCGGCGGCAGCAGCGATACCACCACGTCGGCCGCCGCCACGGCTTGGCGGGTGGCAACTTGGTCGTCCACGTCGAGGGCGATGGACGCGGCCGTGGAGAAATCGCGGATGGCCCGGGCGGCTTGGGTCAGGTTGGCGTCGGCCACCACGAGCCGCGCCGCGTGGGCGGCGGCCCATTGGCCCAGGTAGTCAATCAGGCAAGCCGCCGAGCGGCCCGCTCCCAACACGAGGATATTTGGCATAAAAAGGCAGATTGGTTGCAACGGCAGTCTAGGTTTTTGACTGCGGAATTACAACCTCGTGGCCCAGACCATTTCTAATGTCGGGCGTGCACTCAGGGAAAATCGCTTTCTACCAGACTTGTATGATTTTACGAGAGAATCCTCAAAAACGCGCATGAAGGCCCTCAACGGGCGCTAGGATGAGCCGTACACGCTGCACAACATTCGTTGGAAGCACGCGAAATGGCCTTCCGCGCCAATTGCTTACACCGCCAAAGCGGTGCCCGCCCAGACCAAAGCCGGGACTTTGAAGCGCCTTTTCTAATATTGAGCGACCACTTATAAGTACCGCGACTGCTATGAATTTTATATTTTCGTCCATTCGTACCCAAGTACGGTTGCTCTTCGGCGGATTGGCACTGGGCGCCGTTGGTTGTGCCCTCCTCCTTTCGTACCAATACCGCCAGTGGCAGGACGCGCAAGCCGACCACGCCCGGGCCGTACAGCACCAGGCGCAGGCCCTGGCCGTAGGCAACGCGGTGGCTTTGATGGCCGACAACCGCTCGCCCGAAGCCGCCCAGGCAGTAGGAACTGCGGTCGCCGCCTACCGTCAGGAAACCACCTCGCCCGACCTGACGCAATTGGCCACGCCCTGGCTAACTGCCGTAGCTACGCTGACCGAGCAGCCCTGGTACACCGAGCAAAGCCATACGGCAGAAACCGCAGACGAAGCGGACCAGCGCACCGTAACGACTACCATCAAGCAGGTACCCAATGCGGCCATCACAGCCGCTTTCGGACAAATACGGCAGCACTGGCCAGCACTGCGGGCGCACCACGCCCAGGCCGTAGAGGCCAGCCGCCAACGCGTAGCGGACGACAGCAGCCAGTTTATGAACTGGTTTTGGGGCTTGATGTTGCTGAGCTTTCTGGCCATCGGAGGCGCAGCCCTGCTGATGGCCACGCACGTGCTCAGGCCCCTCCACAAGGTACGCGGGCAACTGGACCTGATCGCGGCGGGCGACTTGCAGCAACGCGTGGCCGACGTGCGTCAGCGCGAAATCGGGCAGATCGCCCATTCGGTCAATCAACTCGTGGACAGTCTCTGCCACGTACGCGATTTTATCCGCGAAATTGGCAAGGGCAACCTGCAAGCCCAACTGGTGGGCATCGCCGACGGGGAAACCGCCGAGGCCGACACACTGGCCCACGACCTGCTGCACATGCAGCGGCAAATGCAGGAAGCGGCCCAATCCGAAAAAACCGCAACTGGGCCACCGAGGGGCTGGCGCAGTTTATTGACATTCTTCGCACCCAGCACCAAGACCTGGCCCAACTGGCCGAGCGCATTGTGGCCGAAGTGGTGCAGTACGTGCGGGCCAACCAGGGCGCGCTCTACGTTGCCCAGACCGAGCACGACCAAGCCGTGCTGCAACTGATGGCCTGCTATGCCTACGGCCGCAAAAAGCACCGCCAGCACGAACTCCAGCCCGGCGAAGGGCTGGTGGGACAAGCCTACCTCGAACGCGACATTATTTACCTGCGCGACGTACCCGCCAACTACGTCCGCATCACCTCCGGGCTCGGCGAAGCCCTGCCCCGCAACGTGCTGATCGTACCGTTGGTGCTCAACGAAGAAATCTACGGCGTGCTCGAACTGGCATCTTTCCAATTGTTTCAGCCCCACGAAATTGAGTTTCTCAAGAAACTCGGCGAAAGCGTGGCCTCTACCCTCTCGGCAGTGCAGGTCAACCAGCGCACCCAACACCTGCTGGAAGAGTCGCAGATGATGACCGAGCAGATGCGCGCGCAGGAGGAAGAAATGCGGCAAAACATGGAAGAACTGGCCGCCACGCAGGAAGAACTCAACCGCAAAGCACACGAGATGTCGGCCTTCACCGGCTCGATTGACCGCTCTTCGGTGATCATTGACTTTTACGGCGACGGCACCGTGGCGCGCGTCAACGACCGTTTCTGCCAACTGACGGGCTACAGCCGCGAAGAGATTGTGGGGCAGCCGCACACCT
>DAIMZG010000127.1:0-5513 GCA_036734065.1 Catalimonadaceae bacterium | reverse complement strand
GGGCCACGTGGTGCTCGTAGCGATAGAGCACGTCCGAGAGGTCGTAGCCCCGCTCCTCGCGGTCGCGGACAATGCGGCGGCTGAGCTTGATGTGCTCGCCGGCGTCAATGAACAGGCGCAGGTCGAGCAGGCGCGCAATCTCGGGATAATACAACACAAACAACCCCTCGACGAGCACCACGGGCGTGGGGTCGAAGCGCAGCGACTGGGGTATCAGTTGCGGGTTATTGAAAGTATATTCGGTCTTGACAACGGACTGCCCGGCCCGCAGGGCCCGCAGGTCGCGCAGGTAGAGGGTGGCATTGATGGACTCGGGCGTATCGAAATTGGCGATGCCATTGGCGTCGAGGGGTTGCTCTTCGCGGGGTCGGTAATAGTGATCCTGCGAGACGAGACACACCTCGCCGGGTGCGAAGGCGTCGAGCAGTCGCCGCAAGAAAAGCGTTTTGCCCGAGGCACTGCCTCCGGTGAGGCCCACAAAAAAAGGAGTCATGCGCAATGGGTTCGGTTCTTGGGCAGCAGCGGGCCGGTAGCGGTCTTTCTGCAAGGGGGTCAACAAAAGTAAGCAACTTATCGAGCGGGCCGTACTAGGCCGGGGGCGCGGTGGGTCGGGGCAACTCGTGCAGGAATGTCACCAGCGCCGCCACGGCTTTGCCCCGGTGACTGATGGCGTTTTTGTCGGCCTGGCTCATTTGGGCAAAGGTCTGCGTGTGGCCTTCGGGTACGAACACCGGGTCGTAGCCAAAGCCACCCGTGCCCCGGCCCTCCGTCAGGATCTCACCGGGCGCGGCCCCTTCGAAGTAATAGTACGCATCGCTCCAGATCAGCACGATGACGGTGCGAAACCGGGCCGAGCGGTCCGTTGCGGCCGCCATACGCTCCAGCAACAACGCCACGTTGGCCGCGTCGGTGGCCCCTTCGCCGGCAAAGCGCGCCGAATAGACACCAGGCGCCCCCTGAAGGACTGCCACCTCCAGCCCCGTGTCGTCGGCAAAGCAGGGCACACCGTATTTTTGCCAGACAAAATCGGCTTTCTGACGGGCATTGGCTTCGAGCGTATCGCCCGTTTCGGGCAGTTCCTCGCGGCAGCCGATATCGTCGAGGCTCAGCAACCGGATGTCCGAGCCGAGCAGGGCCTGTACTTCACTGACTTTGTGCGCATTGCGCGTAGCAAAGCATATCTCCATATCCATCGGTCAAATGCGCACCAGTCCCGACCCGGCTAACCAATCCGTTCGCACGAGTGGACAAGCACTGCTTCCATAACTGATTCAGGACAAGTGATTAAGCAATTACAAACCTAAAAATATCTCGCGAAGGTACCAGACAACCGACGGGCTTTTCTTGTCCAACAACTACCGGGCTGGCCCGTTCGTACCTTCTATTCTACACACTTGTCATTATCCCAACGCACCATGAAAGCTTTCTGGAAAGATACCCTCATTGCTGAAAGTCCCGACACCGTCGTCGTGGAAGGCAACCACTACTTCCCCGCCGACGCCCTCAAACGCGAATTTTTTAAGGACAACTCGCAAACTTCTAGCTGCCCCTGGAAGGGCACAGCTTCGTACTACGACATCGAGGTGGACGGCCAGACCAATAAGGGCGCAGCCTGGTACTATCCCCAACCCAAAGACGCCGCCGCGCAAATCAAAGACCGTGTCGCCTTCTGGAAAGGCGTTCAGGTCACCGAATAAATGGCCGATACCACCTACCGAAACCTGATCGTCGGCGCTGGCCAAGGCGGCCACGCATTGGCCAAAAAGCTCGCCCAAGATGGGCAGCCCACCGCCCTCGTCGAACGCCTCTATACGGGCGGCACCTGCATCAACTACGGCTGCGTGCCCACCAAAACGCTGCTGGCCTCGGCCCACGCCGCCCACGCGGCCCGGTTTTCGGCGCACCTGGGCGTTTATGCCGACAAGGTGCGGGTAGCCTTCTCCGAAGTCATTGCCCGCAAGGACGACGTCATCGCCAAGGCCCGCCGCGCCGCCGAAAAAAGTTTGCAAAGCCAAGAAAACCTGGATTTAATTTACGGCCAGGCCACCTTTGCCGACAACCACACCCTGCGCGTGGCCCTGCGCGAGGGCGGCACGCGCACCCTGCGGGCCGAGCGCATCTTTATTAATGTGGGCACGCGGCCTACCCAACCGCCCCTCGAAGGGCTCGAGAGCGTTGCCTGGCTCAACTCCACCTCAGTTATGAAGTTGCCCGCCCTGCCGGCGCATTTGCTGATTGTGGGAGGCGGTTACATCGGGGTTGAATTTGGGCAGATGTTTCGCCGCTTCGGCAGTCAGGTCACCATTTTTGAGTCGGCCGCGCACCTGCTGCCGGGCGAAGACCCCGAGGCGGTACACGCCCTCACCGACGTCCTCCGCCAAGACGGCATTTACCTGTACCTCAAGTCCCGGGCCGAGCGGGTGGAACCCATCCCCGACGGGGGCCTGCGCCTGCACGCCCGGGTAGACCAGCGCGCGCAGACCTTCGAAGGCTCGCACCTGCTGCTGGCCGTCGGCCGCACGTCCAACGCGGACGGCCTCGGGCTGGAAAATACGGACATTGATACCGACAAGGCTGGTTTCATCAAGGTAAACGACCAACTCGAAACTAGTGTGCCGGGCGTCTATGCCCTGGGCGACGTACGGGGCGGCCCCGCCTTCACCCATCTGGCCTACGACGATCAGCGCGTGTTGGCTGACAACCTATTGGGCGGCCAGCAACGCACCTTCCGCGACCGGCTAGTGCCTTATGCCATCTTTACCGATCCCCAACTGGGCCAGGTAGGCATGCGCGAAGAAGAGCTCCGCCAGCAAAACCGCCCTTATAAAATCGCGCGCCTGCCCATGGAAAATGCTTCGCGCGCCGTTTCGCTGGGCAAAACGGCGGGGCTGATAAAGGTGGTCATAGACGCCGAAACCGACCAATTGCTGGGCGCAACCGTGGTGGCGACAGACGGCGGCGAGCTGATGACGCTCCTGCAAGTGGCCATGATGGGCAAACTCACCTACCAGCAACTGCGCGACCAGGCTTTTGCCCACCCCACGCTGGCCGAGTCGGTCAACAACCTTTTTGCCAGGGTCGAAGAACCCTCGCCCACCGAAGCATGAAACGCTACCGCCTGCCCGAACTCGAAGACCAGCCTTGGTTTCCCGACGTGATCCGTCGGGCCATGACCGACTACCTGCGCTTTGTGATGGCACGGTTGCCCCTCTACGACGCGGCTATACCCGTGCTGGCCGACGTGCTGCGCCGCACGGGCCTCCGCCAGTTGATAGACCTGGGCTCGGGGGCGGGCGGGTACATGCCGCAACTGCAGCCCAAACTCAGCGCGTGGCTGGGCGAGCCCGTCAGGGTTGTACTGACGGACAAATACCCGCACGTGGCGGCCTATCGGCAATTGCGGGCCGCCTCGGGAGGGCAACTGGACTTTGTGGCCGACAGCGTGGACGCCACCCGTCCGCTGCCCGATTTGCCCGGCGTACGTACCCTGTTCACGGCCTTTCACCACTTCGATCCGCCCCAAGCCCGGGCCATTCTGGCCGACGCCGTGCGGCAGCGGGTGCCCATCGCCGTATTTGAGGGTGCTTCCAAACACCCGCTCGAACTGGTGTTCATTCTGATTGCTACTTTTCCGCTCAACTGGCTCAGTGTGCTGGCCACCCAGCCCCGCAGTTGGCGACGTATTTTTTTCACTTTTATCGTGCCCATCGTGCCAATGGCTGCCCTCTGGGACGGGCTGGCCTCCATCCTGCGGCTCTATTCACCCACCCAACTACGGCGTCTTTGCGCCGGGCTGGCCACGCCCGACTACACTTTCCGGACGGGCTATTTGCGCCACCGCACGGGCGCGCGCCTGATCTACCTGGTGGGAGAACCCGTAGGCACCGCGACCAACTAGTTCCGCGGTCAAACCTTGGCCAAAAAGGGCAGTTTCATGCTTATGCAACAAGTCGTTACGGTTCATTTCTTTCGCTTTCGCACGTCAGCCCAAAAGTGGTGGGCTTTACGTATGATGCAGACTGCTCACACCAATTTGCAGGACACGCCCGGACTGGCGTTCTACCGACTGATGGGCACGGGCAGTGGTGGTGGCGGTTTCGATTGGCGCCCTGACCTGGAAACCTACGCCCTGCTGGGCGTCTGGACGCAAATGGCCGATGCCCACGCCTTCGTGGCCGCTCACCCTACTTACCGGGCTTTTCACGACCGTGCCGACGAACACCTCCACTTCTGGCTGTCGCCTTTTCGCTCGCACGGGGCCTGGTCGGGGCACCAACCTTTTCGCTGCCAGACAGCGGACGAAACCTTGCCGCTGGCCGTGCTGACGCGCGCTTCCATCCGCTGGCAAAAGCTGCCGAGCTTCTGGCGGCACGTGCCCCGCGTAAGTCACCGCATCTTCGACGGCGGGGGGCCCCTGTTCTCGAAGGGCGTGGGCGAATGGCCCCTCATTCAACAGGCCACCTTCAGTCTCTGGCCCGATACCGAGGCCATGAAGCAGCACATTCACCGCAATCCGGCCCACCGGGAGGTGATGCGCCTGGCGCGCGAAAAGCGCTGGTACCGCGAAGAAATGTTTACTCGTTTTCGCCTCTTGCACCTCGAAGGCGACGGGCCGCACTTCGACGCGCTGCGCGGCTACTTGCCTTCGGCCACTACGGTCTGAAGGCCCAGCGGCAAGAGTTTCTGCAGGGCAAAGAGCGGATAGGTAAGCAATTTATGTCCTACCAAGCCCGCAAAATGCGGCGCCATGGGGCCCGACCAGTCGGTTCGGCGTTTTTCCATTTGTCCCATCCACCAGAGCGTAAAGGCGTCGAGGGTGCCGTAGCGGTAGCGGGTCACGATCCGGTAGCCGGCCCGGTCGAGCAACCGCCGGAAGCCTTCGCCCGAGTAGAGCACCGTATGACGGGGCGCGTGCCAGCCTTCCCAATGCGCCCCTTGCCAGCGGGCTGTGAGCGATTCCCCATCGGGCACCTCGATCACGAGCCGACCGCCGGGCCGGAGGCACTTGCGCAGGGTGCGCAGCGTGAACAGCGGGTCGTAGTCGTGCTCCAGGTAGTGCCACATCGTCACCAGGTCGTAGGTGGGTTCGGGCCGCAGCGTCTCTACCTCCCCCACTTGCAGGGTCAGCCCCGGCCAGTTTTCGTCTTGCCACCCGGTAGCTACAAAGTCCAGCCCCGTCAGGTGCCAATCGGTTTGCTGGCGCAGCAAGGCCAGAAAGGTAGGCCGCCCGCAGCCCACGTCGAGCAGCGCCACCGGGCGGCGGGCCGGGGCAAAGCGGCGCACCGTGCGCAGGCGGGAGCGGTCGAGCCGTTGCTGATCGCGCCGTACGAAGGTGGCATAACGTCCCCAGGCGCGCTCGCCCCGGTAGGGCAAGTACGTGGGTGGATAGTAGGTGGCCAGCGCCTGCGGCACCACGCGCGGACTGAGAAAGACGGTGGTGCAGGTAGCGCAGCGCCGAAACGAAAACTTAGGCTCCGGGCTGCCATCGTGCAAATGGGCCGTCGTTTGGAGGT
>DAIMZG010000126.1:246-5534 GCA_036734065.1 Catalimonadaceae bacterium | reverse complement strand
ACGACTACCACCGCGTGCTGGTGGCCTCTTCGATGCGGCAGAAAATCAGCCAGAATATTGACGAATTGCGCCAGATTTCCGAACGCGCTCAGCAGATTGTGGCCGAGCTGGAACAGTTTACCATTGAAGGCAAAAAGCTCATTGCTGCCTAGGCCGTTTTGGGGCGCGGCGGTGGGGATGGCGCTGACCTTGGCCCACGCCTGCGCTCCGCCCTCGCTAGAGAACTACGCCGCCCAGGTGCAACAGGCCGCCCGCCCGGGCCCGCGCGTACGGGCTTATCTGACTGACCTGCAAACTCCTGCGGATGCCTCGCCCGCCGAGGTGCTGGCTGCGGCCTACTACGACCTGCTGCCCCGCTGGACGTACGCCGAAGACCCGCCCGACGAAGACCATTTTGCCCCGGCCGAGCGCACCCTGGCCGTAGAGAACATGCAGGGCGATTGCGAAGATTTTGCCGTGCTGATGCTGGCCATCTGCCAGGCCCTCGAACTGGAAGGCCGCCTCTGCCTGGCCCAGCGGCGCGACTCGCTCAGTGGACACGTGTGGGCCGAAGTGACCCTGAGCGCCGTCGCCGACTACGACAATGACTTTGCAGAACACATCGGGCGACTTTTTTCGGCAGATGCCCTCCCCTACGCACGCGCGGGCAAGGTGTACCTGGCTTTCGTAGCCCCCGAAGACTTTCTCCGGTATCGGCCTACGCACTACGTAAGTCCCGAAGGCGTACTTGCCCAAGTGCCCAACGCACCCATCGAACTGCCACCATTTGCCTGCGTAACTATTCGATAGGCTACTTTTTTAACTGACTTATTACTACAGCCTTGTCTGACTACATCCAAACCCTGACACCCGAAGAATACGAAGACCTGCACAACGCAGAATTTTTCATCCGCAAGGGCCGTATCACCGAGCAAATTCGCTTTCAGTTGCAGCGATTGCGCGACCAGTTGCGACCCGTGTTGGCCAGCTTTCCCCTCCCCGATGGCGCAGATACGCGCCAAGGCAAGATCAGCCGGGGCGAGCAGTACCGCGGCCTCCCCTACCTGATCCTCGACTTTCCGCGGTTGTTTCAGGCCAACGACGTATTCGCCTGCCGAACACTATTCTGGTGGGGCAATTTTTTCAGCCTGAGCCTGCACCTGGAAGGCCAGAGTCTGCGGTATTATCAGCCCGAGCTGGTCGGGATGGTACCTGCCCTGCGCGACAGCGAAGTGCTGATCGGCGTGGGGCCTACGCCCTGGGAGCACCACCTGGCACTCGACAACTGTCGTCCGGCCAAGCGATTTGGCGCCGAAGAGTTGACCCATCACCTCCGGACGCACCCCTTTTGCAAGCTCGTCCGGACGTATCCCCTCCGTGACTATGCCACCTTTGCCGACGACGCCACCGGGCAAGTGCATCAATGGCTGGAAGTCCTGCACCGTACCGACGTGTAACTTTACCCAAAACCAGTTTCCGGCAAGATTACGCACGCCGGGCGCGTAACGGGCGCAAACAATTCGCTTTATTAGCGGCTTTAACACAGAAATCCCTAACCCTCATACACGCACTACCCCTATGTTTGGTCTGTTCAAATCTGGTCCCGAGCGCGAAAAAGCGCGACTGCAAAAAGAGTACGAGAAACTGCTGCGCGAAGCCCGCGATATTCAGCGGAGTGGCGACATGAAGGCTTTTGCCCTCAAGTCGGCCGAAGCCGACAAAATCGCTGACAAGATCCGTACGCTCTGAGAGCGGCTGCCTGTCAGACAGGCGCCACCATTTGCCTTCGGCAGCACTGCCCTTTGGCCAACCCGACGGCGGCTATTACCTTCGCCTCTTGATGGGCGGTTCGCTGTGGAATTTCAACGGCGACAATAGCCCCTAAGGTTAGGAAGCGCCCCCGTATGATCTCTCTTCTCAAAGAACGCTTACGTCCGCTCTGGATGCCCCTCCGCAGCCAGTTGCAACAAGGCAAGCGAAGCCTTTGGAACGTGCTGCGTCACCTGCCTACGGGCGACCGTCGCCCCAATCCGCCCCGGCACCTGACCTCTTTGCAGGCCTGGCTCGCGCGAGCGCCCGCCGAGTCGGCCCGTCTGCAAACGGCTTTTGCGGCGCAGACTTTGCGCCGAGATCCTCCCCAAACCCTGGAAGAGGCCGTGCACTGGAAATTTCGATGCGAATACGTACGCACCAGCCCGGCTGCCCACGTACTAGAACTGGCTCACGGCCGATTTTGGGCCAATCCCGAACAAGTAACCAACTGCGTAGCCGTCATCACCCCCGACGACTGCTTGGTCGAAGACCTTTCGCTCGAGTTTGGGGCCACGGGGCGGCAGATGCGCATCTTTCAGCAATGGAAACTTGCCCCGCCGCACTACCTCCCGGGCCGGGTGGCGGTGCTGACGGCTGCCAAGGCCAACATCTACTTTCACTGGATGACCGACTTGCTGCCCCGGCTGGCCATTCTACAGGCTGCGGGCTACGACCTGGATGCCATTGACCATTTTGTAGTTAACGGCCGGGGGGCCGCTTTTCAGCGGGAGAGCCTGGCCCGGATGGGCATACCACCCGCAAAAATCGTGGAGAGTCAGCAATACCCGCACGTACAAGCTCAGCAACTGCTGGTACCCTCTTTACCCGGCGAACCGGGCAACCCCACGGACTGGTCGGCCGACTTTCTGCGGCGATGTTTACCCGAAAGCACCTCGTGGCCTACGCCCGAGCGCCGTCTGTACGTCTCGCGCCGCACAGCCCAGTACCGCCGGGTACACAACGAAGCGGCCGTAGAAGATCTCTTGCGTGCCCACGGCTTTGAAGTGGTACTGCCCGAACGGCTCTCTTTACAGCAGCAAATCGAGACCTTCCGCAGTGCCCGCCTGATTGTCGCCCCGCACGGCGCGGCGCTGACGAACTTGCTGTTTTGCCAACCGGGCACGCGCGTGCTCGAGTTTTTTGCGCCCACCTACGTCAACGCCTGCTACTACGCCACTTGCCAACTGCTGGCCCTCCCCTATGCCTACCTCATCGGCGAGGGCGTCCGTCCGCCCGAGGGCAAAGATCCCCACATGGCGGGTGAAGACCTTACTGTCCCTATCCAACCGCTGGCGGCGTGGCTCTCGCCATTCAGCGCGTAGCCGTCGCGGGCTCGAACCAGCCGCGCAGGTCTTTGCGACTTTCCAGCGTCCGCTGCGTGGCAGGGGGCAGGTTGGGGAAAAAATCCAGCCCCGTGAGGGTTTCGAGCTGAGAAATGCTGACCACAAAGTTTTGCAGCGGCTCCGCAGAGCCCTTGTTTTCCATCAGAAAGCCAATGGCCCGAATGTCCGGCTCTACGCCGTCGAGCACCACTTTGTAGTAATATTTGGGTACCGACACCTGGTTATCGCCAATGGTGGGCAACTTGCCCGCCAGCACGGGGCCCGTCACGACGTACACCTCGCCGTGTTGCACGGCCCAGCGGCGCACTTGCTCTTCGAGTTCGCGCCAGATGCCCCGGTTGAAGGCGGGGGCCTGGGGGCTGATGTTGGTCATCAGAAACGACTCCTCCATCACCCGTTGCAACCATTTCATGTCTCCGGCCGGGGCCAGATGGCCGCGGTCGAAACCCGTGCCCCGGTAGTCGCGCGGCGAGGCCGAATTGACCCGCTTTTCTTCGCGGAAATTGTTATAGCGCGGCTCGTCGCCAGTGGCCCGCTCGGCCGAAAGGCGGTACGCCACCCACGAAGCCTGGCGGTGGCGCTCGTTGTAGCTGAGCGTGAAGCCCGCATAACGCAGCTTCTGCTCGCCGGGCAATTGGGTCGGGTGGTAGAAATCGGGTACCTGCGTGAGCGTCGCGGCCGAAATGGGGGCCGGATCGGCACGCGCTTTCGGCGGGGCCGGACGCGCCGCAGACGGGGGCGGCGCCGATGGCGGGGGGGCGGGTGCAGCCCGGGGCGGGGCGCTGCTATCGGCCTGCGCCAGTTCGCGCAGGGGGCCCCGTGCCGGGTCGAAGGCTGGGCGATGCGTGCTGACCTCGTACACGACTACCCCTACGGCCAGTAGCAGCAGCACGAAGAACAGGATCTTGTAGATGTCGGGACCAGACCGGGCGGGTTTGGCCTTCTTGCGTTTGCGGGTCATCGTATCAAAAATGCAGCCCGAAGGTAAAAGTCATCCGGGTGATGCCCAAACCCATTGTCAGGGGGTTTTGGCTTGCTTGACGTAGGTCTCCAGCCATTGGTCCATCTCCCAGAGCATGTGCAGCACCGACTCCTTGCCCCGGTAGCCGTGGCTTTCGTGGGGCAGCAACACGAAGCGCGTGGTAGCCCCGTGCCCTTTGAGGGCATTGTAGAACCGCTCGCTCTGGATTGGGAAAGTGCCCGCGTTGTTGTCAGCTTCACCGTGAATAAGCAACAACGGCGTCTTTACTTTGTCGGCGTGCATAAAGGGCGACATGCGGTTGTACACCTCCGGTGCCTCCCAATAGGTGCGCTCTTCCCGCTGAAAACCGAAAGGCGTAAACGTGCGGTTGTAGGCGCCGCTGCGGGCGATGCCCGCCCGGAACAGGTCGGAATGGGCCAGTAAGTTAGCCGTCATAAACGCCCCGTACGAGTGGCCACCCACCCCCACGCGGGTCGAGTCCACCACGCCCCGGCGGGCCCCCTCGGCAATGGCCGCCCGCGCGCTGGCCACCAGTTGCTCGATGAACGTATCGTTCGGCTCGGTGTCGTCCTCGCCTACGATGGGTATGGACGTATTGTCGAGCACGGCGTAGCCCCGCGTCACCCAATAGAGGGGCGACCCCCAGAAGAGGCGCGTAAAGGCGTAGGGCGACCCGCTGATCTGGCCCGCATTGTCCTTGCTTTTGAACTCTTCCGGATAGGCCCACAAGAAGGCTGGCAGCGGCCCCTGGTCGGGGGTGTAATCGGCCGGTAGGTACAGGTCGGCACTGAGGGCCACCCCGTCGGCCCGCTCGTAGCGCAGCTTTTCTTTCTTCACCCCCTTAAGTTGGGGGTACGGATGGGGAAAATCCGTGATGGACACCAACCGATTGCGCTTCAGGTCGCGGAGGTAGTAGTTAGGGTTTTCTTCGCGCGACTCGCGCCGTGTGAGCAGCCGGGGTCTTTGGGGGTCAAGCAGCACGAGGGGCTGCTCGTAGTAAGGGGCCTCCGAACGCCAGAGTCGCTCTTGTTTGCTCGTCCTTAAATCCCACCGATCAACAAACGGCCGATCGCCTTCGGGCGAAGCGCCGTCACCAAAGAAAAACAGATAGCGGTTGTCCACCACCTGCAGCACCGACTGCCCGGCCGCGTTGCGCACCGTCTGGGGCGACC
>DAIMZG010000126.1:0-236 GCA_036734065.1 Catalimonadaceae bacterium | reverse complement strand
TAAGCACCTTGGCTTCGCCCGTAGCGGGGTTGAGCCGGCGGGTGACAAGCTGGCGCGTGGGCCACCAGTATTCGGACGAAAGAGCGAGGTTCTCGTTGCCCCACACAATGCCTCCGTAGCGCAGTTGCGTAGCCAGCAATTCTTTCGGCTCACCCGCAAAGGGCGCCTCTAGGGTATAGACCCGGTCGCGGATGTCCACTTCGTGGTGCACGAAGTTCTTCAATGTCTGCTCCAGG
>DAIMZG010000125.1:0-5542 GCA_036734065.1 Catalimonadaceae bacterium | reverse complement strand
TCGTAGGCGAAGGCCCGCAGCACCCGCTGGAAGAAGCTGTCAATGGTGCTGACGGCAAAGTCGGCGTAGTTGTGCAGCAGCGCCTGCAAGGCTTCGGTGGCGCGGTGGGCCAACTGGGGTGCCTGCAAACCGAGGGCCGTTTGCAGTTCCCGGCCCATGGCGCTGTCGGGTTCGGTACGAAGCTGGGCCAATTGGGCCACGATGCGGTGTTTCATTTCGGCCGTGGCCTTCTTGGTGAAGGTAACGGCCAGGATCTGCCCGAAGCCCCGGGGCTGCCGCAGGGCCAGGGTCAGGTATTCGCGCGTGAGGGTGTAGGTCTTACCCGAACCGGCCGACGAGCTGTAGAGGACGAGGGTCATGGTAGAAATTTATGGAGAATAAGATAAGGACATAACCGAATTTTACCAAGGAAATAAGCGAAGGCCTTGCGAGCAGTTGGGGAGGATGACGTCCGATGCCGTACGATAGGCGTTCGGGTAGCTGGGCCTTCAAAGTAGAGGATTGTTCTCCGACTTTGCGGGAGTTTCTGATCTACGGTGTACTTATCGCGATTCACCCCTCTCCGGCCTCTATCATCCATCCCCCAAAACCTTAGTGTCCCGCCCCAATCCTCCGGCCATCGCTGTACTTTTTACCGCCCCTGCTTATTTTGCCCCATGTTTCATATTTCTTCCTTGCGCCGCGCCTGCGGACTAGCGGCCGGGTGGCTGCTGGCGGGCCACCTGCTGGCCCAGCCGATGGCGGCCCCACCGATGGCGGCCCCACCGATGGCGGCCCCACCGATGGCGGCCCCACCGATGGCGGCCCCTCCCAACCTCAGCTACTACCTGCCCGCCGACGTCCGCTACGACCCGGCCATTCCCACCCCGGCCGACTACCTGGGCTATCAGGTTGGCGAGTGGCACGTCAGCCACGACCAACTCGTGGGCTACTGCCGGGCGCTGGCGGCGGCCTCCGACCGGGTCAGCCTCACCGAATACGGCCGCACCTACGAGCACCGCCCCCTCCTGCTGCTGGCCTTCGCCCTGCCCGAGCGGCAAGCCCAATTGGAGGCCGTGCGCACGGCCCACCTCCGCGCCCTGACCGAAGACGGCCCCTACGATGGCCCCGCCGTGGTCTGGATGGGCTATTCGGTGCACGGCAACGAACCCAGCGGCAGCAACGCCGCCTTGCTGGTGGCCTATCACCTGGCCGCCGCCCAGGATGCGGCCACCCTCGGTTACCTCGAACAGGCCGTCGTCTTGCTCGACCCGTGCCTGAACCCCGACGGCCTGCAGCGCTTCGCCACGTGGGTGAATGCCCACAAGGGCCGCCACCCTTCGCCCTCGCCCGCCGACCGCGAGCACCGCGAGGTGTGGCCCGGTGGCCGCACCAACCACTACTGGTTCGACCTCAACCGCGACTGGCTGCCCCTGCAACTGCCCGAGTCGCAGGGAAGGCTGGGCCAGTACCACGCCTGGCGGCCCCACATCCTGACCGATCACCACGAAATGGGCACCAACAGCACCTTCTTTTTTCAGCCCGGCGTGCCTTCGCGCAACCACCCGCTGACGCCCACCCGCACCTACGAACTGACGGGCGAGATCGCCACCTTCCACGCCCGCGCCCTCGACAGCATCGGCGCGCGCTACTACACGCGCGAAGATTTCGACGACTACTACTTCGGCAAGGGCTCTACCTACCCCGACCTGAACGGAGCCGTGGGCATCCTCTTCGAGCAGGCCAGCTCGCGGGGCCACGCTCAGGATTCGGACAACGGCCTGCTGACGTTCCCCTTCACGATCCGCAACCAGGTCAATACCTCTTTTTCGACGTTGCGGGCGGGCGTGGCCCTGCGCCGGGAGCTGATTGCCCACCAGCGCGAATTTTACCGCACGGCCCGCACCCGCCGCACAGCCGACGCCTACGTGTTCGGCTCAGCCCACGACCCGATGCGAGCCTACCGCCTAGCCGACGTATTGCGGCAGCACCAGATTGAACTTTACCGTCCGGCCAATGCCCTCCGCGCCGACGGCCAGAACTTTGACCCCGCTACGAGCTACGTGGTGCCGCTGGCCCAGCCGCAAGGGCGGCTCGTCGAGGCCATTTTCGAGCAGCGCACCACCTTTGCCGACAGCCTTTTCTACGACATTTCGGCCTGGACTTTTCCGCTGGCTTTCGGCGTGCCCTTCGCCAAGACCACCCTGCGTACGCCGGGCACGCGCCTCGATACGCTGACGCCGCCCGTGGGTGCGGTGGTTGGCACCACCGACTACGCCTACCTGCTCGAATGGCCCGCCTACTACGCGCCGCGCACCTTGCAGCGGGTGCTGGCCGCGGGCTTGCGGGCGCAAGTGGCCACCGATACTTTCCGACTCGAAGGCCGGGCATTTGCCCGGGGCACAGTACTGATTCCGGCCACGAGCCAACCCTTGCCCGCCGACACACTAGCGACTCGTCTGCGCCAGTGGGCTGCCGCCGACGGCGTCACGATCCGGGCGGTGCGTACGGGCCTGAGCGCGACGGGCAGCAGCCTGGGCAGCAACCGTTTCCGGCCGCTGCAACCCCCGCGCGTCGCCGTGGTGGTGGGCGAGGGCGTACGCAGCTACGACGCGGGCGAGCTCTGGCACCTGCTCGACCAGCACTACGCCGTGCCCGTCACGCTGCTGGAAAGCAAAGACCTGGGCCGCACGGATCTGTCGGCCTTCAATGCCTTGCTGCTGCCCGACGGCAACTACGCGCCCGACGCCGCCCGCCTGCGCGACTGGGTGCAGGCCGGGGGCACGCTCATTGCCTTCAAGGAGATGGGACGCTGGCTGGCGGAGCAGAAGTTGCTCGACGCCGAGTTTGTGCCCACGCCTACCGATACGGGGCGCGTGGGTACCTACGCCGCTGCGCGCGACGACCGCGGAGCGCGCGTGATCGGCGGGGCGATCCTTTCGGCGCGGCTCGACCTGACCCACCCGCTGGCCTACGGCTACGACCGGGCCGACCTTTCGGTGTTCCGCAGCGGGGCACGCGTACTCAAACCCAGCCCCTCGCCCTACGCCCAGCCCCTGCGCTACACGGCCCGTCCGTTGCAGAGTGGCTACGTGGCCGACGTACAGCAGAAGCGGCTGGCCCTAGCGCCCGCCTTGCAAACGCGTGGCCTGGGGTCGGGGCGCGTCATTTATTTTTCGGACAATCCGGCCTTTCGGGGTTTTTGGCTCGGCACGCATCGGCTGCTGCTCAATGCCCTGTTCTTCGGGCCGGTAATTACGGATTAGGGAAAAAACCGAGCGCACCCAATTGGGTGCGCCAGGCCTGTTCATCCACACACATTTTCAAGGAGTTGGCCACGCCCGCGCAAGGCGGCGGAATGTCCGCCGTAGCGGACATTCCGGCCCGCGGCACGCGTCTGGCTGAGGGCGGATCCGCCTTGGGCGGCTACCCGGTGTGGGCCGCAAGGGCCACCCACACTGGGTTTGGCAACACCCGATCTCCTGCGACGACCGTCGGTCCTTGCTCCCATCAGATGCCCAAAAGTACGGGGATCGCCAATGGCGCGCCATCCCCACTTTGGGGGATTTTTTGGTAAGTATTTTGTCGTAAGTGCGGAGAAAACGCTTTGGGACAGCCAGCTATCCGGGGGTGTGTGGGACAGTGGCTGCTTCTTTGACTATGTTTAGCCTATTCATTCCAAGGTTTTGTGGCCTTTGTCTGCATACCCAACCTACTTTTCAGGCTTGCATAAAAAACCCTCGTCGCCACACCATTGTGCAACGATTCGACGGCTACATTTCTCTCACCCGGCATATGCGCACTTCCTCCTACGGCTTACGGCTTTTGCTGACATGCTTGTTTGGGTGCGCGCTGCTGCTGGCTTGCTGCTCGATGAGGCATGCCGTTCTATTTCTGGTCTTGAAGTGACACCTCAAGCCTTGCTTCAGGCGCGTGCATGGCCCTACCTATTCGTACCTTCTCAGACTCGCCTTGAGCAGGCCCGAGAACTGTGCGGACAGTTGGCTGCGGCGTACCGGATTTTTGACGGCTAGTTTGGCAATGAAAAGCTCAGACAAATGGCGCAGCACCAGCAAAGACGGCCACGCAAAATACACACTCACTCTTCTATACCGCATGAAATATCTTAGCCTGGCCCGGTGAAACTGCATGGCCCGCGATTTAGACCAAGTGGACAGTGCTTCTTTATTGTCATGAATTACGTACTGCGACCGAATGACGCCCATACGCCACCCCATTGCCCTTAGCCGGCGTGCCCAATCAATGTCACAATCCGAAAAAGGAAATGCTGCGGCGTCGAGCCCGCCGGATGCACGCCACGCCTCTATTTTGACGAGCAAGGGACTTGTAAACACCACATCTACTTCACTGAAATCAATACCTTCTACATGGTTTTCCCAGTGGTAAGGAATTTTTTCCAGGTTGAACTTGTGCACAATGTTCTTTCCCAATACGAAATTTGTTAGCGTGGGAAACGCCATACCCACACCCGCCGGGCTGCCGTCGTGCTTGCGAACCGTAAATCCGCAAGCCGCGAGTTTGTCTCTGCGCTTGAGCTGAACCAGGGCCTGTGACAGGGGCGCGGCATCCAGAATTTGGTTGTCAGTTTCGTAAAACAACAAGTATTTTATGGTCGGCCACTTCTTTTCAGCAAAGCTTACCCCGCTGTTCAGACCTGCTGAGAAAGAGGTATCATCGCCCGCACGTGGTAGGATGACGTCTGTGGGAAGGTTTAACTTGGCCCCCTCGCTTTGCAACCACGCGATGCTGCCGTCTGTGGATCCGGCATCATAAATTACGGCCACCAGACGGCCTTCAAATGCTGAACCCGGAATCCACGAAGAGAGCACCGTCAGGCATTCTTTCAGCAGTTCTATCCGATTGAATGAGTTAATGATGACCGCGATTTCGGGATTCATAGCTGTTTAATGTTCAATAAAAAGATCGTGTAACGGTCTGCTTCCCCCGCAGACTCACCACGGGGCATTCTCACGTGGTTTTCCAGTTGGGAAACTTGGCGCGACCGTGCAGCCGGGCCAAACGCCCAGCACCACTACCAAAAGGGTACGAATGCCTCCGGACGTCCTATACGTCACAAAAATATATACTAAATACAAAAACTCAAGTAGCGTACCTGAATGATCGCCACGAATAACTTCCGCCTCAAAGCAGGGTCACAATACTCAGACCTTGCACAGCATTGCCTCGAAGAAACCCGGCACGTCCTCGTAAGCGCCAGAGAAGTCCCTTCCCAGAATTTTGTCGCAAGAAATGCCGCTCTGTACTGAATAAATACCCCGATGTCGCACCGCAGACAAGCATAAAAAAACCCTCGCCGGGCCAGGAGCCGCCGCGAGGGTAAACGGAGATCAGACAAGTCCGACCTATGGATACTTACATATTCCGGATAATCTCTTCGCCAAACTCGGAGGTTTTGAGCAGCGTGGCCCCTTCCAGCAGGCGGTGGAAGTCGTAGGTGACACGCTTGCTGGCGATGGATGCCTCCAACCCCTTGTAGATCAGGTCTTTGGCTTCGTGCCAGCCGAGGTATTCGAGCATCATG
>DAIMZG010000124.1:0-5658 GCA_036734065.1 Catalimonadaceae bacterium | reverse complement strand
CGCTGCCCGAAGCCCAGGTGGATCGTTTCATGCTCAAGGTGTTTGTGGACTATCCGGGCCGTGAGGCCGAGATGGAAGTGATGCGGCGCATGTCGAACCTGCAATTCAGCGGCGAAGTGGAGGCCGTGCTCAGCAAAGAAGACATCTTTGCCATCCGCCAACTGGTCAACCAGGTGCGCATCGAAGAGCGGCTCGAGCAGTACATCATTGACCTGATCTTCGCCACGCGCCGTCCGCAGGACTACGGACTCAAGGAAGAAGCGCACTACCTGCTGTTTGGGGCTTCGCCCCGGGGGAGCATCAACCTTAACCTGGCCGC
Source organism: Catalimonadaceae bacterium (assembly GCA_036734065.1). Lineage (GTDB taxonomy): Bacteria > Bacteroidota > Bacteroidia > Cytophagales > Flexibacteraceae > DAIMZG01. The sequence goes on along the minus strand of DAIMZG010000124.1, from coordinate 5,339 downwards.
CAAGGCCCGGGCCTTCATGGCGGGCCGCGACTACGTACTGCCCGAAGACATCAAGGAAATGGCCCCCGACGTACTCAACCATCGCCTCATCCTCAACTACGAAGCCGAAGCCGACGGCATGAGCACCCGCACGTTCGTAGCGCGCATCCTCGACAAGGTGGCGGTGCGGTGACAAAGCCACGCTGCTTTTTCTGTCCTATCAAAGAAAAAATGTTATGAACGAAAGAATCGGGATTTTCTCCTTTTTTTCTGGTGCAGGCTTTCTTGATCTGGGCTTTGAAAGCTCTGTGTTCGATACGTTGCTAGTGAATGAATATCATGCCCCTTTTGCGAAGATGCATCGAGAAGCGCGGAAGGCTATGGGTATGGCTTTGCCTGCGTATGGTTATCACGTAACAGATATTCGCGATTTTTTAGAAGGAGAAAAATTAGATCACTTACGAAAGAGTATAGCCGATGCTAGGAAGCAATACACGTTCAATGGTTTTATCGGCGGGCCGCCCTGTCCAGACTTCTCCGTAGGAGGAAAGAACAGGGGAAAGGAAGGCGAAAACGGAGTGCTTTCAGACATTTATATAGAATTAATCTGCAAAGTGCGTCCTGATTTTTTCCTCTTTGAAAATGTAAAAGGGCTTTGGAGAACGAAAAAACACCGAAGTTTTTATGAGCACCTAAAGTCTAAGCTGCGGGATAACGGATATGTTATGTCGGAAAAATTAATTAATTCAATTGAGTATGGTGTGCCCCAGGATCGAGACCGAATAATCTTAATTGGTGTACACGAAAACTCTTTGGTGGAGCACGAATACGAATTTAACGGAACTAAATTACTGTGGAATCTAGGATGGGAAAAACAGATGTCTTTCGACAAAAAGACAGTGTTTTCTTTGCCATGGCCTAAAACTAATGTTTTCGAAGAATTGAATGATGCCTCACAAATGGACGTATCGCCACCGAGCAATGTGCCGCTTGAGTTGACTACCCAATATTGGTTCAATCGTAATCAGGTAGAAGACCATCCTAATAGTGCTCAGTTTTTTGTGCCTAGAGCAGGATTGAGCAAATTTCAGTCTATTGCTGAAGGCGATGACAGTAAAAAATCTTATAAACGTCTTCATCGGTGGCGGTATTCTCCCACGGCCGCTTACGGCAATAATGAAGTCCATTTGCACCCATACATTGCCCGGAGAATTTCAATTGCTGAAGCATTGGCGATCCAGTCCCTACCTAAAGAGTTCGTTTTACCTGCTGATATTACGCTCTCAAACGGATTCAAAGCTATTGGAAACGGGGTGCCTTATCTGGCTGCCAAAGGCTTGGCCGAAATGCTTGGGCAGTTTTTGATAAATTTGAGAAATAAAGATCGTTACGCGCATGGACACAATGCTGACGGCCCAGAACCTGGTGGCCGCTATAGGAGGCCTTCCCAAGCAATACAATTATCAGTATTTGAACCCGAGCAATAAGGGACTCATAAAAATAGTTAGCATTGAAAGACCAGAAGGGCCTGTAAAAATAAAGCGATTCAATCCAAGCAAAGGAGAAACTGAAAAAAACGTAACTGAGGTCTCCATCTCATCGTCTATGCTGTGGAGATTGGCAAATGCGGTTCGTCCCAATTACCCAGTAAACGTAGATCGTATATTTGGAGCTAGTTATAATACACGCTCCGCGCTAGAAGCACTCTTGGCACACACGCCTCAATTTTATTACTGCTATCCAGGGAGAACAGAGAGCTACAGCATATCTTCTATAAAACAGACCAAGAAGGGTCACAAACATCTACTCTGGTGCCCAGACGAACCTCATGAAAATGGAAAGATATCAAAAAAGTCCACGGATATTGTCATTTCTGAAGTTCCTAATCTTAATGCCTTCTACAAGGGGTTAACCTTACCTGACACTGTAAGCACAGAAGAATTAAACAAAGAATTAAGGGAGGAATTGAACATTGATATCAAGAGGAGGCACGCTCAGATTCAAATAGCCCTGTATTGCATTGGCAGGCAATTGGGATATAGCACGTGGATAGCAAGGAATGATCAAGGAATTGTCTACGAGGGGCGGCAAGTAAGAGAGCTTGAGGGTATAATTGATAGATTAGAAGAAATGCAATTGATGCAGGGATTCCCTGAAGCAATTAAAGCCGCATTGTTCATAGATTGTATTTGGTTTAAGAACGGTCGGATGATGCCGGCTGTCATGGAGATAGAACACTCTACAGGAATCACTAGCGGACTAGTGAGAATGAAGACTTTTTACGATAAAGCACCTCGAATTAAGGGAATGCGATACGTGATTGTGGCTGCAGATGAGGAGCGACAAAAAGTAATTCGTGAGGCGAGTAGAGAGCAATTTTGGGATATTGAAACTCGATTCTTTCCTTATTCGGCCGTAGAGGAGCTTTTCGCCATTTGTCAAAAAAGGAAACTTAGGGGTGTAACGGATGAGTTTTTGGACTGCTACATCGAGCAAATTTCCAATTAAATCGTCAGGTTGATAATTCCCCTCGCCTTGACCACCCCTCGCCTCACGATCGTCACCGTCACCTACAACGCCGTGGGCACGGTGGCCCACGCCATCGAGTCGGTGTTGGGGCAAGACTATCCCCACCTAGAATACATCGTGGTGGACGGCCAATCCACCGACGGCACGCTGGCCGTGCTGGAAAAATACCGCCCCCGGCTCTCGGCCCTGATTTCGGAGCCGGATGCGGGCATCTACGACGCCATGAACAAAGGCCTGCGCCGGGCCACGGGCGAAGTGGTGGGCCTGCTCAACGCCGACGATTTCTACACCGCCCCCGACGTGCTCAGCCTTGTGATGGCCGCCCTGCACACCTCCGGGGCCGACGCTCTCTACGCCGACCTCGAATATGTCCGGGCCCACCAGCCCGACCAGGTGGTGCGCCGCTGGCGCGCGGGGGCCTACGACCGCCGCCAGTTTCGCCTGGGCTGGATGCCCCCGCACCCCACGTTTTTCGTCCGCCGAAAGTATTACCAGCAGTTCGGCTACTTCGACACCACCCTGCGCAGCGCCGCCGACTACGAGCTGATGCTCCGGTTTTTGTACCGCCACGAACTACGGGCCACGTACCTGCCGATGACGACAGTGCGCATGCGCACGGGGGGCGTGAGCAACCGCTCGCTGGGGCACCGCCTGCGAGCCAACCAAGAAGACCGACGGGCCTGGCAGCGCAACGACTTGCGTCCGTACTTTTTTACCCTCTGGCTCAAACCCTTGCGAAAAGTGGGGCAGTTCCTACCTTTCGGCCGCTAAAGCGAAACGGTCATGGAACTTTTGGGCGGTGCCCAGTCCGAAAAGTGGGTCGTATTGGGGGTGCTGGTGTTTGTGGTGTACGCCCTGCTGCGCGAAATCATCGCCCCAGCGCCCGCCTTTTTCATTGGCAACATGGTCTTGCTGGCCCTGCGGATTCTCACCCCGGCCGACGTGCTGGCGGGCTTTGCCAACGAACCCATCGCCACCATTGTCTTGCTGGTGCTGCTGACGGCCATGCTGCGCAAAAACTTCCGGGTCGAGCGCTTCTTCGACCGCTTTTTCCGGCGGGCCCACACGCCCCGGCGGTTTCGGTTACAGATGATGGTGACGGTGGCCACGCTTTCCTCGTGCCTCAACAACACGCCGATTGTGGCGGCCATGACGCCCTACGTGTACCAATGGGGTAAAAAATACGGGGTGCCTCCTTCCAAACTGCTCATTCCCCTTTCGTTTGCCACCATCTTTGGGGGGATGATCACCCTGGTGGGAACCTCGACCAACCTGGTGCTCAACGGCTTTTTGCTACAAAATGGCGAGCCGCTGTTTCAGCTTGCTGACTTTTTGCTGCCCGGCGTGCTGGTGAGCGTCACGGGCATTGCGTTCTTGGCCATTTTCGGCGAGCGACTGCTGCCTGCCAACCGCGACGCCCTCGACGAGCTGCGCTCGCGCAGCCGCGAATACCTGGTCGAGACGCGCCTGCGGGCCAATGCCGACCTGGTGGGCAAAAGCATTCAGGAAGCGGGGCTGCGCAACCTGCCCGGCGTCTATTTGGTCGAGATCATCCGCGACAACCGCACCCTCTCGCCCGTGGCGCCCGAAGAAAGGCTGTTTGCCGGCGATCGGCTCTTCTTTGCCGGACAAACCGACCGCATCGTCGAACTGGTCAACGAAGACCACGGGTTGGTGCTGCCCCGTCTCAAGAACAGTCACCCCGAAGAAGCCCTCGAGATCGTCGAGTGCGTGATCCCGGCCAACTCGCACCTGGTGGGACAAACGGTGAAGCGCTCCAACTTTCGGGAGCGCTACGACGCGGCCATCATCGCCGTGCACCGCAACGGCGAGCGGATGCGCGGCAAGATTGGCGACATGCGCCTGTCTGCGGGCGATTTGCTGCTGCTGACCATCGCGCAGGGCTTTGCCCGCAATCCGCTGGCGGCCCGCGAGCTGTACCTGATCTCGACACTCAAGTCGGTGCCGGCGGGCAACCAGCGGCGTTTGCGCCTGTTCGTGTTGCTGGCGCCCTTGGCGGTGCTGGGCCTGTTGCTGGGCTTGTATTCCCTGTTCTACGCCTTGCTACTGCTGCTGCTGCTGGCCGTGCTGTTGCAGCTCATCACGGTGGGCGATGCCCGCCGGGCGGTGGATATCGAGATGATCCTGATCCTGATATTGGCCCTTTCGCTGGGCAATGCGTTGATCAAAACCGGGGCGGCCGAACTGCTGGCTCACCAGTTGGTCGTGTTGCTGCACCCGTTGGGCACGGCGGCCATCCTGGGCGGGCTGTTTGTGCTGACGGTGGTGCTGACCACGTTCGTGACCAATGCGGCCTCCGTTGCCATTGTGTTTCCGGTGGCCTATTCGGTGGTGCAAGACCTGGGCCTGCCGGGCATGCCCTTCTACTTAGCCATCGCCTTCGGGGCCTCGGCGGCCTTTCTGACGCCCTTCGGCTACCAGACCAACCTGATGGTGTTTGGGCCGGGCAGCTACACGCTGCGCGACTTTCTGCGCATCGGCTTGCCTGTCACCCTGGTTTATTCCCTAACTTGCCTGACTTATATCCTTGTTCGCTACGGCCTGATCCGCTGACGTATGCCATCTGAACTGCACATCATTCCCCATACCCACACCATTGACGCCGCCCAACGCGGCCAGCAAAGTGGCCAGCAAGCATGCGTGGTATGGTTTACGGGCCTGTCCGGCTCGGGCAAGTCCACGCTGGCCAATCGCGTCGAGCAGCAACTATTCGCCGAAGGTCGCCATACTTACCTGCTCGACGGCGACAACGTGCGCACCGGGCTCAATGCCGACCTGACCTTTTCGGCGGCCGACCGCACCGAGAATAT
>DAIMZG010000123.1:0-5659 GCA_036734065.1 Catalimonadaceae bacterium | reverse complement strand
TTTTTCTGCAAGATGAGCGTCCGCAGTTTGAGAAAGGGCACCTCGTAGGGCCCAAAGCGCACCACGGCGTGGATGTCGAACCAGTCGTTGCCTTCCCGGATTTCGAGGCGAATGGAAGACGAACCCGCGAAGTAGCGCTTCTTGCCATCGCCCCGCTGGGCCACCTCAAAGCCCAATCCCCGAAAGCGGTCGGCGTGCTGCCCCAGCCAGTCGAAAGCCCGGCCCCGGCCCCATTCCAATTGTCCCTGCTCGTCGAGGGGTAGCCCGGCCGTCACTAGCAATTGCCGCTGGGCGTGCTCCCAGTCGCGGTGCCGCCGTACGCGGTGAAACACGTACGAGTCGGCCGTTTTTTCCATACTGACGCTGACGGGGTGGCCGTTGATGCGCTCGAAGGTGTGCTGCCCGTAGCGAAAAGCCAGGTGAAATTGCACCGGTGCGTCTTCTTCGCCCTCGGCGCAAAACAGCACCACGGGCTTGCCGGGCAGCTTTTGCTGACGAATCTCGAAACCCGTAGCCCGCACGTCGAAGGCCTCGATGAGAGGCGTGACAAACTTGCTGAAATAGACCTCTTCGACCTTGCGGGGAATGATGATAAATTTCTTGTTGAGGAAGGGCTTTAGCTTGTTGCCGTCCACGTCCGCACCAAAATGGTGAAGGCGATTGCCCAGCAGCATCCAGGCGGGCGTGCGGCAGACGATCATGGCATTTTTGTACTGAAAGTCGAGCTTTTCGCCGCCGTAGCTGACCATGGGGAAGTAGTGCGTATTTTCTTCGTTGCGCCGAAACACAAAGCGCACCGTGGCCGCGTCGGGGGCCACTTCCAGGCGCTTCCAGGTGGGGTCGCCGTCGTTGCCCATCTCGAAGACCGACTTGGTTTGCAGCATGGGCAGCACCCGCGACCGGAGGTGCTCCAGGTAGCCGTCAATTGCTTCCTGTATGGCCTTGTCGCCCTTGGCCGGATCGTAGGTTTTGAGAAAGAAATCGGCCGTCGTGCTTTTTTTCTTCGCAAACTTTTTGGCCACCACGTCCTGGTGCATCTCGTCAATGAGCCGGATGAGCTCGTAGTCGTTGGGCTGTAATTGCGCACCAAACTCGGGTGCGTTTTTGGAGGAAATATTCTGGTGCTGGAGTGTCAGCCGACCCTGTTCGTCGAGCTGCACAACGAACGATTCGAAGAGGAAGCCCAGAAATTCGTGCCCGAAAAGGGCGTAAATAACTTGAAAAGGCTGCGTGGTAGATACCTTCATGAGGAGGGCAATAAGTTTCAATTTTAGCAAAAAATGCGGGGAATTGAAACGGCGCGGGTCGGGCAGTGCGCGCCCGGTGGGGGAGGGGGGCTAAAGCTGAAGTTGTCGCTGCTCGGCTTCGCGCGCCGCGCGCGCGGCCGGGCGGTAAGTAGCCAGCAGCGTGATGAGCACAATGAGCGCGCCCGAGAGCAAAAAATCGAGCGGATCAATCGCCACCGGGTACGCGTCGGTGACGGCCGTTTCCATGCCCATCGAGATCAGTTCGTAGCGCGCCTGCAACCAGCACACCAGCCAGCCCACGCTCAGGCCTACGCCCGCCCCGATGAAGGCGATCAGCGCCCCCTCCGTCATGAACATGCGCCGCACAAAGCTGCGCGTAGCGCCCAGGGCGTAGAGCACGGCCACGTCGCGCTTTTTTTCGATGGCCAGCATGCTCAGCGAAAAGAAAATATTGAAGGAGGCAATAAAAATGATGAAGGCAAACGTCAGAAACACGAACAACCGCTCTACGCGGATGGCCCGCAGCAAGCTGGCGTGTTGCTCGTCGCTGTTTTGCACCAGAAAAGCCTCGCCCAGTTCGGCTCGCAACTGGCTTTGCACCCGGCGGATGCCCGCATCCGGCACGGTCTTGATCTCCAGGGCCGTGCGCCGTGCGCCGTAGTTCATCAGGTCTTGGGCAAAGCGCAGCGGTACAAAAATGTACTGGTCGTCGTACTGCTTCTCGATGGCAAATACACCGCCGGGAGCCAGGCTGCTCCGGTTGAAGGCGCTCTCGACCGTGAGCCCCAACCGGCGGCTGGTGCGCGGGTACCAGACTTGGAGGAGGGCAAATTCGTTCTTGAGCGATATGCCCAGGGCGTACTGCACGCCCAGCCCGACAATGGCCATTTCGCGGCCGTCTTGTTCGTCGTAGAAGCGCAACTGCCCGCCCACCATGACGTTGGCCATGCGTTGCTGGGTGATGAAATTGTCGCTAACGCCCTTCACCTTGGCCACCATCTGCGCATCCTGATAGCGCAACAGGGCATTGTCCTCAATCACCTCCGTCACCACGCCCACGCCCGGCACGGCCGCCACCCGCTGCAAAAAGAGGGAATCTACCTCGAAAGACTTGCCCGTTTGGGCCGTAATGCGCAGTTCGGGGTCGAAGGTGCCGTAGAGGCTCCGGATCAGCTCTTCAAGGCCATTGAACACCGAAAGGGCGATGACGAGGGCCGCCGACCCCACCGCCACGCCGATCATTGAGATGATGGAAATGACGTTGATAAAACTCTTCTTTTGCTGAGAAAAGAAGTAGCGCCGGGCAATAAAGAGCGAAAGGTTCAAGACGAAGGGAGCTGTATTGGCGAAGGTAGCAAAAGCCAGTCGCTAGCGGTCTTCGTCGGTATTTTCGTCGGCGGGAGGGATGTCAATCTTGGACAACAGGGCCTCGATTTTGTCGGCATATTCCGCCGAGTCGTCGTAGTAAAAACGCAGTTCGGGCACCACCCGCACCTGCTTGCCGATGCGCTGGGCCAGGGCGTGGCGGATGGCCTTGTTCTTGTCGGCGATGTCGTCCATGAGCCGTTCGGGGGTTTTTACCTGCAAAAAGCTCAGATAGACCTTGGCAATGCCTAGGTCAGGACTGACCTTCACCTCGGTAATGGTAATAAAAGCCGACCCAAACTGGCCCCGCATTTCCCGTTGAAAAATCTCGCCCAAGTCGCGCTGCAACAGGCGGGCGTATTTTTTTTGTCTTTGCGATTCTTTCTCCACAGTGTATAAAAGTGTGCGGCTTGGCCGAATAGTTCTTCACATTTACTTTAATTTCGGCCCTGCGGTTGTGTCGCCCACGCGGAGACAGGCCCGTTCACCTCAAATTGCTAAGGCATTGGCTCAGTTCTTTCGGCGCGTAGGCAGCCTCCAACTCATTGCCCTGGGGATGCTGCTTGTCGGGTTGCGGCTGTTGCTTACGGGCGCAACACCCACGCCGCTTGTCTTCGACATCAAATGGCAACTGCTCGGCCAGCGCGTGGCCGAAGGCGATTGGCTCTACCGCGATATCTACGACGACACGGGCGTGCTGGCCGGACTGACCTACGGCCTGATCCACCTGCTGGTGGGCAAGTCGGTGCTGGCCTACCACTTGCTGGCTACCGCGCTGGTGGGTTTGCAGATGTACTTTTTCGACTACCTCGTCCGGCGCGAAGGGCTGTTGCTGGAGCGCAACCACTTGCCGGGATTGCTCTTTTTGGTCTTCAGCCACCTGTTCGTAGATAGCCTGACGCTCTCGCCCGTGCTGTTGGCCCTCACGCTGCTGCTGGCCGCCCTGCCGGGCATTTTTCGGCACATCCGCACGGGCGTGCGCGACGACGAACTGCTGGCCATTGGCTTCTACGTCGGGCTGGCAGGCTTGTGCTACTTGCCGGCGGTGCTCTTCATTACGCTGCCCTTGCTGGCTTTTTTGTTCTACAGCAGCACCAACTTTCGCCAGCACGGCCTGCTGCTTTTTGGGTTTATCCTGCCGTTTGCCATTTGCGCGCTGGTGTATTTGTGGTTTGATGCCGCCGATGCCTTTTTCCGCTACGCCATGTGGGAAACGCTCACGCTACCCTACCGCTACCTGATTCGCCGGGAGTTGCTGCTGCTGGTGTTGGTCACGCCTGCCCTGGCGCTGATTCTTTCACTCTTCACGTTGCAAAACACGCGTTACACCAATTTGCAGAGCATTGCCCAGCAATTGATGTTTTTCTGGGTCGGGCTGGCGGTGCTAGCCGTCTTTCTGGATTATCAGCGGGCGGTGTACCCGCTGCTGCTGTTTGTGCCGCCCCTGGCCTTTTTGGGGGCACACTTTTTTACCAACAGTGCGCGATTCTGGCAAAGGGAAAGCGCGATGGCCGTGCTGTGGATCGGCGTGATAGGGACATTCTTGGCCAGCCAGCAGAACCAACTTTTTCCGGAAGCCAACCTCGCCCAACAGCCTTTGGTGCTCCAACCCCATCCCTGGGCCGACCTCACACGCCAGCGCCGGATTCTGGTCCTCGGCGACCAGTTTAGTCCCTATCAGGAAAGTGAGCTGGCCACGCCCTTCCTCAGTTGGGACTATGCCCGTCGCGATTTTGCCGATACCGACACGTACGCGTCGGTGCGGTGCCTCTACCAGGAGTGGGAGCGCGATCCGCCCGAAGTGGTCATTGACCCCGAAGGCTGGGCCGCCCGGCTCTTCGAGCGGGTGCCCGCGCTGCGGGCACAGTACGCACCCGTCGGCACCGACGCCTACGTACGGCGCCCTCAAATGCGGTAGCGCCACAACGGCCACGCCTCACTCGCCGCAAAGTGTTGCCGATCGGCGGGCAACTCCAGCCAGCCGTCGGCCGCTGTCAGGTGCATCAGGTCGCCCGACCCGCCACCCGCCACGGGCGTAGCCAGCAAACGGCCGTCGGGAGCAGCCGTCAACCTAACCGACAAAAAATAGGTCAGCGACGGGACAAATTGGGTGTCGGCCGTCAGCACGGCCCACGCGGGCGCGCTCGTCTGTCCCAGGCTGCGCAACAGCCACGGCTGCACGTAGCGGTAGTAGCACAGCGTGGTGGAAACCGGATTGCCGGGCAGGGCAAACACCACCGCTCCGCCGGGTTGGTAGCCAAACCAGAAAGGCTTGCCCGGGCGCTGGGCCACGCGGTGAAAGGCGCACACCACCCCCAACTCGGCCAGCACCTCGGGCAAATAATCGGCTTTGCCGCGCGATACGCCCCCGCTCAGTACCAGCACGTCGTAGGCAGTTAGCCACTGGCCCAGGTGCTGACGAAGCGCGGCCCGGTCGTCGCGGACGTGGTGGCGGTCGGCGGCCACTCCCACGGACTGCAGGGCGGCGGCCAGGGCGTACATGTTCGAGCCGCGAATCTGGTGCGGGGCCGGTACGGTCGCTACTTCCACAAGCTCGTCGCCGGTGGCCACCAGGGCCAGGCGGGGTGCGCGGGCTACGCGCAGTTGTGCCCGGCCCACCGTGGCCGCCACGGCAATTTCGGCGGCCGTCAGTTGCTGGCCCGGCCGCAGCAGCGTGGCTCCGTCGGGTTGGTCGGTGCCCCGGCGGTGGACGTTCTGGTACGTTCGGGCAGGGGGCACCCGAATGTACGCCCGTCCATCGGCGATGTCCACATCTTCGTAGCGCACCACCGTGTCGGTGCCCGCGGGCAGCACGGCCCCGGTCATCACCTCTAGGCAGCCCGCGGCGTGCTTTCGGGCAAGGGGCGGGGCGCCGGCCATCTGCAAGCCTTCTACGGTGAGCGCAGGCTGCCCGGCCGTTTCCCAGTCGGCCCGGGCGAGCGCGATGCCGTCCATGGCCACCCGGTCGAAGGGGGGAAAGGGACGGTCGGCCACCACGTTTTCGCGCAATACCCGGCCCGCCGCGCTCGCCAGTGGCACGACCTCGT
>DAIMZG010000122.1:3242-5669 GCA_036734065.1 Catalimonadaceae bacterium | reverse complement strand
CGAAGAGCTGCTCAAAGACAACTGGACTTCGCCCAACAACTACTTGCTCCGGCGGGCCGTGGCGGCGCAACTGCACACCCTGCCGGGTTGGAATCCGGCCACGCGCGTGGCCCAGGATCGGGAATATTTCACCCTGGCTGGCTTGCTGGGCGCCCGCTTTGCCTACGTGCCGGGCACGTTTGCCATCTATCGCCGCTGGAGTCAGCAGTCGGTGTCGGGCATGGCCTTTGGCGAGCGGCTGGCGCGCACGCTCGATCTGGAACATACGTTCCGGCAGCGCATCCGCGCCAGCGAGCGGTTTACGGCGGCGCAAAAGCACCGTTACCTTTCGGCACTGGATACCGACGCGCTCAAAGCCTGTTTTTATCGGCCCGCCCTCACCATCCGGAGTCCCATTCCGCCCGGGCGCATTTGTTGGCAAAGGGTGCATTACAAAATGCGCCCCCTTATTCCTTTCATCTGGCTGCTGCAGCACGGCAAATATTATTACAAAAGCACTTTTACTAAATGAAAATACTGGTTTCGGTCAATCCGGAGATACCCGTGCCGCCTTCTCATTATGGCGGGATTGAGCGCATTGCCGACAGCCTCGTGAGCGCCTACCACCAGGCAGGGCACCGGGTGATTCTGCTGGCCCATCCGGCTTCGACGGCCACTCACGCCGACGAGCTGATTGGTTGGAAGGGGGCTATTTCGCAAGGGTTCAAAAATATTTATCAGAACACGCGGCAATTCGCCCAAGTGTGGAAGGCGCACCGCCCCGATGTGGTGCATAATTTCTCCCGGATTTTGTTCACCTTGCCCGTTTTGAGCCACGAAAAATTCAGGATGGTGCAGAGTTATCAGCTCGAGATCAGTCCCAAAAACATTCGCCTGGCCGCCAGTTTGGGGGGGCAGCGCGTGCGGTTTACGGCCTGCGCCTCGCACATGTACCAGGCCCTGCCCAACCGGGCGCGCTGGCAAACCATCCACAACTTCACCGATACGGACTACTTCCAAGACGACGAAGCGGTAGAAAAATCGTATCTGTTCTTTCTGGGTCGTTTGGTAGAAATAAAAGGCGTGCGCGAAGCCATCCGCGTAGCGCTCGACACCCACACCCCGCTTAAAATTGCGGGCAACATTATGCCGGGCCACGAAGCTTATTTTGAGCAGCACATTCGGCCGTACCTGACGCACCCCCTCATCGAGTACGTGGGCACCGTCAATGACGAACAGAAACGTTATCACCTCCAACGTGCCAAGGCGCTGTTGTTTCCCATTTTGTGGGACGAACCTTTCGGCATCGTGATGGCCGAAAGCATGGCCTGCGGCACGCCCGTGGTGGGCTTTGGCCGGGGTTCGGTGCCCGAGGTGGTGGCGCACCAGCAAACGGGCTTTTGCGTACGCGACGTCGAGGAGATGAAAGCCGCCGTGGGCCAACTCGATACCCTCGACCGACGGCGCGTGCGACGGGCAGCAGAAGAGCGGTTTTCGAAACGCGCCATTTCCGAACAGTACCTCAGGTTACTTGCGCAATCGTAGCCGTGAGAACCGACCCAACTACTTACGACTTTTGCTTTGTGCTGGCCGACTTGCTGTCCACCACGCCGCGTGCCTACCGCGAAATTCGATTTTTGCACCAGGAAGGTTACCGCATTTGCGTGGTGTACAACAACCAGATGGCCTATGCACACGCGCAGCATGTGGTGCTGAGAAAAGAGCTGGAATCCGTAGGCGTTGACTTTGTGGAGCTGGATTGGCAGAGACAAAAACCCGCGTTGCTGTGGCAAAAGATTTGTCATAAGGCAGCTTTGCTTTTGTACAGACGAGGAATAAAAGGTGACGATTACCTCAGAAAGTGGGCCTTTAGCTACCGCATTGAGCGGCAACGCCGGGCCAGCCGAGACATCAAGGCCAAAGTGTACGTAGGTCACCGGCCAGCCTCGCTGCCCATCATCGGTGCGCTTGCAAGGCGTCACCGCGCCCTGACTTGGTTCGACATCGAGGACCTGCACACGCACGAGTCGCAGGACGACCGCATGAACCAGCTCACCCGGCAAGTGATCGCGCCCTACCAGGTTGATTTTTACACCGACGCTTCGCGACAGATAGCCGATGCGTATTTCTCCACTTTGGGCATAGCCGATCGCCAAAGCGTAGAGATTCTCAACAGCCCCCTGACGGAGATGCTGCCTACCGAGGCCACTGCCCCCACGGGTGCGCCGACGTTTTTCTGGTTCTCCCAGACGGTCACGTTCGGGCGGGGGCTTGAGCTTTTCCTGGAGGTCGTATCGGAATTGGGTTTGACGTGTCGCATCCACCTGGTCGGAAACCCCACGCCCGATTTTTCTCGCTACGTGGCAACCCTGCCGCTGGCTAGCGCCGAGGTGGTGTTCCACGGCTTTGTGTCGGAGGTGGAAATTTTGCGCCTGGCCGCCGCAAGCG
>DAIMZG010000122.1:0-3142 GCA_036734065.1 Catalimonadaceae bacterium | reverse complement strand
GTGTTCCACGGCTTTGTGTCGGAGGTGGAAATTTTGCGCCTGGCCGCCGCAAGCGACGTCGGGCTGGCCCTGGAGCTGCCGACCGTGGACATAAGCCGCGACCTGTCCATTACCAACAAATTGCTCACCTACGCCGTGAGCGGCAACTACGTGCTGGCCATCCGCACTCGCGGACAAGTAGATTTTATGGGGCGTCTGCCCGACAATGGGCGGCTTATCTCTGCTGCCCCCGCCGATATGGCCCAGGCCTTGCGGGAAATATTTGCACAAATAGCCCCCATCCGGGCCGCTCGCAAGCAGCGACGCCAAGCCGCCCGGGCCGTAAGTTGGGAAGCCCAAACCCAAAAACTCCGGCAACTGGTGCAGCACATGCGGCTGCCCGCGCCAATCAATCAACCTCAAGCAAGATGAAGCCCGCACAAGGAATTATTTTCGTGGTGTCAGGAAAAAAAAAATACCTCAAGCAGGCCATCTTCTCGGCCCGCTCGATCAAAAAATTTTCTCCACAAATACCCGTTACCTGTTTTACCTCCATTCCTACCCGCTGCAAGTACTTCGATGAGGTGGTTGTCATTCCGCAAGAGGAGAACCCGTTCAAAATAAAAGTCCGCTACTTACGGGCATCGCCCTATCAACGCACCCTGTTTCTTGATTCGGACACGTACCTGCGCAGCGGCATTGATCATATTTTCGGAATGCTCGACGAGCAATCCGTCTGGTTGGCCAACGAGCCCGTCAAGGTGATGACGCCCGCCCACAAGCAGCACCGCATCTTCAGAAACGAGAAAGTGCTCAACACCGGATTAATTTTGTACGACAAAACGGCGCAGCCGCTGCTCGAAGCGTGGTACGAGGCCGTGTCGGCTTTCCCCGACGAGGAGATCAAACTCGGCACGACCGACGACCAGACGGTGTTCAACCAGCTATTGAAAAACCAAGAAAACCCAGCCGCAGGGCGGGTAAGCATCGGCATCCTCGACAATACGATCTACAACGTCCGGCCCTGGATCATACCGACGCTCAAAGAACTTGGTCTGTTCGAGCAGGCCATCATCATCCACGACCACACGCTCTACAATTCCTTTTTTCACCGACTGCTGGACTTTGTCAAAATAAAGATCAAGCTCTACCAGAAGCACCGTACTTTGCGTGCCAAAGGATAAGCCTCAAGGAGTGAAAAAAATCCTCATCATCTACCCCCACTGGCCGCCCTCCAACCTGGCGGGGGTGCACCGGGCGCGGCTGCTGGCCAATTTTCTGCCCGAATTTGGCTGGCAGCCCGTGGTGCTGACGGTGCACGCCCGGCACTACGAAGAAGCGCCCGACCCCGACCTGGTGCGCACCGTGGCCCCGCACGTGGACGTGCGCTACGCCGACGCCTGGCCCGTGACGCGGCCGCGCCTCATTGGCGACATCGGCCTGCGGGCCCTTTTTCACCTGCGGCGGGCAGCGGCGCATATCCTGCGCACCGAACGCATTGACTTTGTCCTGATCCCCATCCCTAGCTACTACGTAGCTTTGCTGGGGCGTTGGCTGCACGACCGCTTCGGCGTGCCCTACGGCATTGACTACATTGATCCCTGGTCGGAGGGCATTCCGGGCGCTGAGCGCCGTTTCTCGCGGGCCTGGTGGAGCAACCAACTGGCCCGGCGCCTCGAGCCGTGGGCCGTGGGGCGGGCGGCGCTGATCTCGGGCGTGGCCACGCCCTACTACCAGTACGTGCTCGACCGCTTTTTGCCCGGGCGGGCGGTGGCCCACGTCGGGATGCCCTACGGCTTCGATCCGGCCGACCACCGCATCCGCCTGACGGACGTCGCCTACCCGTGGGCCGACGAGCCGGGCGTGCGCCCGTGGGTGTATGCGGGGGCTTTTCTGCCCAAATCGCGCTATTTCGTCGAGCGGTGGTTTGCGGCCATCGCCGAGCTGGTGCGGGCGGGCCAGTGGGACGCGTGCGTACGGCTCTACTTTGTGGGGACGGGCGCCTATCCGGGCACCACCATTGCCCAATACGCCGCAGCGGTCGGCATCGCCGACTACGTGCGCGAAGACCGGAGCCGTTATCCCTACCTGCAGGTGCTCAATTTTTTGGCCGCCGCCGACGGCGTGCTGATTTTGGGCAGCACCGAGGCGCACTACACGGCCTCCAAGACCTTCCAGGTGCTGCTGTCGGAGCGGCCCGTGCTGGCCATTTTTCACGCCGAGAGCAGCGCCGTGCAGGTGCTGGAAGAGACCCGGGCAACGGCCTATCTGGTGCGCTACCGCCAAGACATGAGCGAAAGCAAACTGACGGCCGACCTCCGCAGCGCTACCCACCGATTCGCCCATCGTCAGCAGCCGTGGCAACCCGACCTGGCGCCGCTCGAACGCTTCTCGGCGCGGGTATCGGCCCAGCGACTGGCCGAGAAACTGGACATTTTGACAACCGCCCAACCGGGGCAGTCGCTATGAAACAACAAGCAGGGGGGGCGGTATTGATCGTCGTCCCCGACTACAACTACCTGACTTTGCGCCTAGTGGCTGCCTACGAAAACCTGGGCCATCGCGTGACGATCCTGGCGCCGTACGTAGTGCCCGCCTGGCAACGAACGCTCATAAGAAAGCTCCCGCTGCAAAAACTCAAAAAGGTGCAAAGGCGCATTGCCAACCTCGAGCAGCTCACATCGAACACAACGCGCTACGTCGGGCTGAAGCCCCATCAGATATTGCGGGAGATAGCTGCGGATCGGCGCCGGGGTCTCACGTTTGTGCACAACACCCTCAAGCGCGTGCTGCAGACGGTGTTGATCAAACAGATCAACTTTGGGGATTACGACCTTGTGCACACCTTCGACACTTGCGCCCTGCTTTTTCTGGATGCGGCCCGCCGCGCGGGCAAATTCACGGTGCTCGAAAGCCGCGGGTCGGAGATTGGTTTTGCTTTGCAAATACAGGGCAAAATAAACCAGCAATACGGCACCCAACTGCACGACCTGCGCAATCTGGAGGAGCAGTGGTACGACAAAATACGCCGGGAGCCTACGCTGGCCGACCTGATCGTCACGTATTCGGACTTTCATGCCCGCCAGTTTGCGGACGTAAAAAAGGCCGGAGCCGCCGTGATCAAAGTGCCCATCAGCAGTGCCTTTCGTAAGAAAACGACGCC
>DAIMZG010000121.1:0-5686 GCA_036734065.1 Catalimonadaceae bacterium | reverse complement strand
GTGGTGTTGAGGAGGCCCGTATTGCCCTCGAAGGTCTCAATGGCAATGCCCGACAGGTTGGTGACATTCGACAGACCCGGCCCGCCGCCCGCAAACGTCGAATGGCGGATGGTGAGCATAGCGGTGGCATCGGCACCTTCTAGGGCGCCATTGCGGGCGTGTCGAAAACCAAAAGACAGTGAGTTGGTCACGGTCACGCTGTCCACCTCCAGGGCTACAGGCCCATTGACACTCAGAATACCGAAGGCATTGGCGTCGAATACGTTGGGTCCGATGCGCTGAATGGGATTAGGACTGGCGGGTGCGGGCAAAATGTACAGCCCCACGCCCACGCCCGTGTTCTCGAAGCGATTGTCGCGCACTTGGGCGTAGCAGCGGTCGTAAAGGATTAGTCCGCTACCCAACAGAGGCGTTTCGGTATTGAGGGAGCCAAAATTTACATTCCGGACAAGGTTGCCCGTCACCACGTTGCCCAGCGAAGGAAAGGCCGCCGCTGCGCGCATGTAAATGGCCGCCCCCGGTATATCCGGATTGAAAAACTGGTTGTTGGAAGGATATTCTTCCAGCAAGTTATTGACGATAACAATATTATTACGCAGGGCTGCCGTGCCGTTGACGTTGATGCCCTGCACGGCGTTGCGGTTGCCCGTGAGCAAGGGATTGTTGCCACTGATGCGCAAGCCTTCGATGCGTGCGTTGCTGGCCTGCACCGTGACAACGTAGCCATTGTTGGTGTTATTGGTGCCCGGCACCAGGTTGGCTTCGGAGTTGCGCGGGGAAAACCCCGCTATGCCCACGTTGGGCCCAATCAAAGACAACGATTTGCTAATGGTCAGGTTTTGTGCGTACGCACCGACGTACACGTTGACCGTGCCGCCGCTGGCCACCGCATTGATCGCTGCCTGTACGGTAGCAAAAGCATTGGCATTGAGCGTCAGGCCGGCGGGCACGGCCACGGGTTGCCCGGCAAATTGCCCGGCGTCGGCATCCACGGCGGCCTGGTTGTTCCAGGCACTGCGCACGTACACCGTCGTGGGCTGGGCCAGTGCGCCAATGGCCATGCTCCCCAGCAGCCAGCCAATCAGGCAGATTGTAGTTATTTTCATAGCAAATAATAGGTTAATAGAAGGTGTGTACGCGCAGGTATTTTTGATGATGTACGACAGCCAACGGATCACCCTCATTGAGGGCCTTTACGCAAACGCAGATTAAGGTTTATAATGTTGTTGTTTTCCTATGAACTGTACGCAACTTTTGTGATTTTATGTACCCAAGTTCATGTACGTACGCGACTATAACGGTACGTTTTCCTCAAAAAACTGTCTATGGTGTTGACAATACGTCTTTTATTGCTTTTCTGAACTTTTCGTCGTCCATGCGGCCGTAGTCAATGCCTTGTCCCATCTCTGAAAAAAAGCCTTCGCCAAGCAGTTCGCTCATCACGTCGGGCTGATCGAAGCAGTATTCGCGTAGCAGCGGGATAATCTGCTGCGCGAACACGATCCGTAGCCGCTCCCACGGGGTCGGGTCGTGGCGCACTTCCCATAAGTAGGCGTGTCCGAGTTGGTGGTCACCATCGAAACGCTCGGCCAGGCGTTGGTTGAGGGTGCGCAGCAACTCGGCCAGTGGGGGCTGTCCGGACGTGCCCGCCGGCCAGGCGAGCAATTCGGGGCGGGGCGGCATTTCCACAAAAGCAAACCGGCGGCGCAGGGCCACGTCGAGGGGTGCCGTGTGGCGGTCGGCCGTGTTCATCGTACCGATGATGTACAGGTTGGGCGGCACGCCAAAAAGCTGCCGCGAATAGGGCAGCACCACCCGCAAGGCTTCGGGCGCACCCGTGCGCTTGTCGGCTTCCAGCAGCGTGATCAGTTCGCCGAAAATGGTAGCGACCGGGCCGCGGTTGAGTTCGTCTATGACGAGCACAAAGCGTTCGGCATCTGGTCCGGCCACCAGGCCGTCGGTACCTTGCACTTGCTGCTTGCGCTGGGCGTAGTCCGGCTCGTTGACCACGCCTTCGTACTCGGGCGGGTCGTAGGCGGCTGATACTTCGGCCTGGTAGGCCCGGTAGGGGCGGGCAAACTGGCTCAGGGACTGCCACACGGCCTCATAGAGGGCACTCGACGTCGGCCCGATTACCTCCCGAACCGAGGTGGCGGCCGGAGTGGCACCGGGCAAGCCCAGGCGGTCGGCCAGTTGGGAAAGGCGATCCCGCGAGACGGTGTAGCGGCGGGTGCTGCCCGCGTAGCGCACGCGCAGGTGTTGCCGGGGCGTCACGCGCAGCACCTCCACGGTGCGCCCTTGCCGCGTGGTCAGGGCAAAGGTGCCGACGGTGAGTTGCTGGCGTACGTGCACCAGAAAATCGAAATAGAGCCGCTCAAAATCAGGCGCCAGGTCGGCGGGCCGGGCCGGCACAGCGGTGCGCAGCAGCCGGAACGTCGCCTCGTAGCAGAGGCGCTTGAACACGCCGTCTTCGATGGCGTAGGTCACGCGCTGCTGGGCATCTACGCGGGGTTTTATCCCCTCCACAAAATCTTCGTAGCCAAAGGCAGGGTGGAACGTCACCATCACGATGCGGCCTTCGCGCTGGTACTGCGCAAACTTCTGACGAAGCACCGCGCGGGGCCACGGAGAGGGGAACGGCGCGTGCATTTCTTCCTGCTTTTCTATGATCGCTACGGCCCGGGCTTGGGCTTCGTACGTTTTGCCCGTACCGGGGGGGCCATAAAAAATCTGGTTGAGCGGAGCAAAAATCGGCATAAAAAGTGTTTTGAAAGGCGTAACACTATTTGGCAATATATTTGCGGCATGCGAAGGCCACTTGGGCTTTCGGCCACATTACGCATATTTTGACTTCACGATTAATTACAGAGCTAAGCAGTAGGCAAAGTAAGCACCAACCCGATGCGTTGGCGACCCTCGGCATATACTGCGCTGGCAGCCCCGCCGCCCGGCTCTATTCACCAAAACTTTTAGCTTATGGAGGCACGTATTCGAAACGGACTTATTCAGATTGCCCGCAGCAAACGCTATCCGGTGGCCTATTCCACCCTCATTCACCAAACTGAGCTGGGCCTCAACCTCGACATTTCCCACGAAAAAGCCCTGCTGAGCCAGATTCTCGACGAGATTTCCGAGCGCGAGCACGCCGCCGGACGGCCCTTGCTCAGCGCGATGGTCAAAGCAAAAGCCAACATCGGACAGGGCGACAGTTTCTTCAAGCTTTGCGAACGCCTCGGCATGGGCGAATGGCGCGAACTCAAACGCGACCCGCAATTTCTCAAGACGCAACGGCGCGTTTGTCACAAGTTTTGGGTAGAAGAAGAAAACTTCGCGCAGTTCGCTTAATTCTCGCTCGATTGCACGAATTTTGTACCCACCGATTTTTGAAAGTTCACTGCGCCTTTTGGCGGTGTGCATAAATTGGACTCACTGTAAACTTATCACACCCTAATTTTTATGAAGAAAACGCTGATTTTTTTAGCCGGGGCACTGTGGCTGGCTTCCTGCACTCAAGATGCCACCGAGTCGGTCGAGTACCGTTCGCTGGTACAACAAAATGACTCGCTCCGGGGCCAGATTCAGCAACGGGAAACGCAGGTCAATCAGGTGGCCGACATCGTCAGCGAGATCGAAGCCAACCTGGCGGCTATTCAGCGGGCCGAATCGGAGATCAGCCAAACGAGCAGCGACCAACCCGAAGACCAAAAAGAGCGCATCAACCGCATGATCCGCGAGATTGAAACCTACTCGGAGCGCAACCAGCAACGCATCGCCGAGCTGGAAACCCAATCGAGCAAGTTTCGCAGCCAGAGCGCGGGCCTCAATCGGCTGGTAACCCAACTCAAGGAGAGCGTTGCGCAGAAGGACGCTGAAATTGTCGAACTCCGGCAAAACATCGAGTTTCTTTCGGCCGAGGTGGACACGCTGCGCAGCGGGCTAGCCCGCAACGAACAAGAACTGGGCACGCGCCAGTCGCGCATCGAAGAGCAAACCGAGGCCCTCAACACGGCCTACTACCGCATTGGCAACCGCCGCGAACTGGTCGAAGCCGAAATCATCAAGCGCGAAGGGGGGGTGTTGGGTATCAACAAGACCTCTACGCTCAACGAAAAGCTCAGTCCTTCTAAGTTTAGCCGGGTGGACATCCGCGAGTTGCAGGAAATTGAGCTGGGCGGCAAGAAACGCCGCGAAGTGATCAGCGCCCACCCCGAAGGCTCGTACTCCATCACCGAGCGCGACGGCCGGGCTTACCTGCAGATTCAAGACCAGGAAGCTTTCTGGAGCGTCTCCAAATTTCTGGTGGTTGAGGTGGACAGCTAGGCCCCTTCGCACGCATCTTTATCCCCAAAAGCCCGGCCCAACCGCCGGGTTTTTTTTTACAGGAAAAACCCACTATCGGCCACCACCATCAGCAGAAAATAGGCGTTCAGACAAGCGGCCGAAAGCAAATTCATCCGCATGGTATGGCCAAAGGTGGCCGCCGCCGGATTGCGCCATACGGCAAAGGCCCACCAGTGGAAATAGACCAACACCGGACTGAGCAGCCCCAACAGCCAGAACAGGCGCCACAGCTCGCCCTCGGCCCGGTAGAGGAAGCCCAGGGCGGCAAAAGCCGCCCCGAAAAGCACTGCCGCAAACACGAACGTGCCCCGGTAGCCCAAGCGCAAACTGAGCGTCTGGTCACCCGCTTGGCGGTCGGCCACGTGCTGATAGACCTGCGTGAGCGGATAGCCCCCGCCCACCAACAGACTGCCGATCAGCAGCGGCAGCCCCAACGCGCCTTCGCCCGCTAGGGTCGTGATGCGTTCCCACAGGTCGGCCCCTGCCAAGCGGGCCACGCCTTGGTAGGCCATCAGCACCGTGTAGCCCCCCTGAAAGATAAATACCGTCAGAAAGCCCAAAATGGGGTACTTCTTGAGGCGAATGCCCCGGTAGCTGTACGCCCGCGAAGCCAGCACGTAGCCCAGCAACAGGGCAGCAAACCACCCGTCGAGCCAGAGGGCCAGCCCGAGCGCCACGGCGTCGAGCAACAGCGTCACCCGAAAGAGGCGCACCGTCGGCAGCGGCGGGTGCTCTAGCCCGCCGATGGGCGTTTCGTCCCGATCCATGTAGCTGTTGTAGCCATTGCTGGCCGGATAGACCAGCAAGTGCAGAATGACAAACACCAGCAGCGCCGGCCCTACCGCAACGGGCGCGGGCACGCGGGTGACAGCAAACAAGTACATGGGCAACAAGTTGACCGAAAAGGGAATCCGCAACAGGCGGAAGGTATCGGTCTGCCAGAAGTAAGACGGCGCGTTCATGGGCGCAAATTCGACAATGGTGGCCACTTGTCCGTCGCCCGCACCGCCTTTACCAGAAATCAGCCGACACATTAATCGGAAATGCGTTTATTTATCCTCTCACAACTGTTATTGACTATGCGCATCTTTTGGTTCGGAGCAAGCGTGCTCCTGCTGGCCGCCTGCCAGTCTTCGCGTCCCGACATGGCCGAAACGCCCGCCGTAGGGAGCATTACCTATCCTACCACCAAAAAAGTGGACGTCGCCGACGACTACCACGGCACCACCGTGGCCGATCCGTACCGCTGGCTGGAGTACGACACGGCCGCCGACGTGGCCGAGTGGGTGGAGGCCCAGAACGAAATCACCCAAAACCACCTGCGCCAGATTCCCTACCGCGAAGC
>DAIMZG010000120.1:0-5726 GCA_036734065.1 Catalimonadaceae bacterium | reverse complement strand
CGAAAAGCGGTGGGCAAAGGCCCGAAAGTACGTCCGGTTGTCCTTGCGCACTTCGATGCAGGAAAGGCCCCCGTCGTAGGCGGCGCTGCTGGCCTTCTGCCCGGCCAGTGAAAAGCCGCCGCGGTAGATGACGTCCTTCCCCACATCCTTGACGTTGATATCGCTCGACAGGGACATAAAGCGGGGAAAGCGCGCGTCTTCGGGGCGTTTTTTCTCGTGACTCTGAAATTCGAGAATGCCTTCGGCGGGCGCGTCGAGCCGTTGGGGGTAGTGCAACTTGACCTTGTCGGCCATGAATTTGGGGTTGCGGGCGGCAAAGCTG
The DNA here is from genome assembly GCA_036734065.1 of Catalimonadaceae bacterium. GTDB lineage: Bacteria > Bacteroidota > Bacteroidia > Cytophagales > Flexibacteraceae > DAIMZG01. Next base: position 5,404 of record DAIMZG010000120.1, on the reverse strand, counting down.
TATTTATCCATCTCTACGTACACCTCGGGCAGGCCCGCTACGCGCCAGTCGAAACGCCCGCCCTGCCCGACCACATCTTTCTGCAGCAGGCGGTAGTGCCCGCTGGTGCCCGCAATGGCCGACGTGTCAAAACGGGTTAGCAGCACTAATTCGCCCCCCTCGTAGCGGATAACGGGGCCCAGCACCGTCGGAATCTCAATGTCCGGCGCGTTGGCGTAGCGCAGCCCGCGCGCTTCCTGCGCCTCTATTTCGTCGAAACCGAGCGCCGGCGCGTCGGTGTCAAAGTCAGCAAAGGGGTCGAAGTCGGTAGGCTCGGGATCGGGCGCCGCGGCGGGCGGTGCCGCCGCTGCCGGGGCGACGTAGTCGAAGGCGAAGCTACCGCCTTCCAGCAGCAGGTTGCTGTAAGAAGAAGTGTAGAAAGCCCGCTGGAGCAAAAACTGCCGGGCACCTTTAAGTACCTCTAAAAATTCGGGTGCCGTGTGCCGGGCGTAAGTTTCCTCAGTCATGCGCAGCAAACTGCCCATTTGTTGGGCGCCCGCGCCCGTCGAATCGGTGGCATTGAGCAGGCCGAAGAAATTCTCGAAATAAGGGGAAACGCGCAGTTTTTGGCTTTCCATCTGCTGCGTCAGGCGCATGACGCGCTGGCGCTGTTCGGCGTTGAGGTGGCCCCAGGTTTCGCCAAAACGGCTACCGATGGCCATCAGGGCCGTTTGGTCGGTGCCTATGAGCATGGCCTCTACGCTGCGGGGGTAGTCGTCCGGATCGGTGGCCAGCCGGCGGTTCTGGGCCGATAATGACCCTGCCAAAAGGCAGAAAAGAAGGCAAAAGCGGAAGGATATGCGCATGCGAGAACGGCTTTACGAAACTAAAAACGGACAGATTCGGCCTACACCAGCAGAAGTACGAAAGGGCTTGTGGGGCGCCCTTTTCCGGTCAAGATCAATCAAATTTACTGATTCTCTCCCACAAAGCGGCGCAAAGCCTCGGTGGATATTACCCCAATTTGACAAATGACAGACACGCCCAGCCTTCGCGCGTGGTTTGCTGCTGCAAGCGCAGCCCGGCGCGCTCGGCGGCGGCTTGCACGTCGGCGGCATCCTCGGCGTAGAAGCCGCTGGTGAGCAACTGACCACCCGCCCGGAGGGCATTGGCGTAGTCGGCCACCTGGGCCAGCACAATGTGGCGGTTGATGTTGGCCAGCACCACGTCGTAGGGCCTTTGCAACGGAACGCTGTAGAGGTCGCCCTGGTGTACGCCCACGCGCGTACAGGCATTTATTTTTAGGTGCTCGTGCGTGTTTTCGACGGCCCAAGCGTCGGTGTCGAAGGCCGTAATGCGCGCAGCCCCCAACTGCTCGGCCCACACCGACAAAATGCCCGTGCCGCAGCCCACGTCGAGCACGGCCTCGCCGTGGACGCCGCCCAGTTGGGCAGCCAGCATCAGGTAGGTGGTAGGGTGGTGGCCCGTGCCGAAGGCCATCCGGGGTTGCACGATCAGGGTGTAGGGGTAGTTGGCCGCCGGGTGAAAGGGGGCGCGGAGGTAGAGTTGGTTTTCGACCACGACGGGGTCAAACTGGGCCTCCCAAACGGCATTCCAGTTTTGGGGCGGGATGCGCTCCTGCGCCACGAGGCGCGCCTGGTAACGACTCAGCAAAGGCGCCAACGCCCCTTCGTCCCACTGATTGGCGGGGGCAAAGGCCTGCAACCCTTCGGGCGTTTGGGTGAAGGCTTCGAAGCCGACTTCGGCCAACTCGGCCATGAGCATATCGGCTTGGGTGGGGGCCACCACCAGGTGGAGGGCATCGTATTCCATAAAAAAACCAAATTCGGGCGTAGGGAGCGCCCGCCAGTCGGACGTAGGGCAAAATTTGTAATTTAACCCGGAAGAAGTGCGGAAGCCGATGAAAAAAGGGCTGGTTTTTTTTCTGGTCTTGGGGGTGGCAGTCCGGTGGGCCGCCGCGCGCGAGCTACCCCTGGGACTGACGGTGCACTCGGCGCGTACGCAGGCCGTGGCACCACCCGTTGCGTGGCTCGACACCCTGCGTACCACCGACTGGCCCGCCGTTCGGGTCCGGGCAAATTGGTCGTCGGCCGCGCTGGCACCCGAGCGGCGCATGGGGACGCTCTGGTGGCGCGTGGTGCTGGCCAACACCGGCGCCGAAGCCGACACGCTTTACTTGGAAATGGCCGAGATGGCCGGGCAAAAAGCTTTCTACGTGGTGGACGAGGTGGCCGACACCGCCACGCACCTGCGGGTAGGCGACGGCCTGGCGGCCGTTGATCACCTGCCGCGCTATTACGACATGGCAGGCCTGGTGATCCCCCCGGGCCAGGCGCGCACCGTGTACGTGCGGGTGGGCTATCCGTGGTTCTATGCGCACTGGCTGGACATTTACGCCCACACGGGCTACGCCACCGAAATCGCCCGGCGGTTTCTGGAAAATCGTCAGGACATCACCCAACTGTTTTTGCTCGAAGGCATTTTTCTGTTTCAGTGCGTGTTTGTGCTCTCGCTCTGGATGCTGGCCCGGCGCCCCTATTACCTGTATTACCTGGCCTACATTCTGGTGCTCTGTTTCTACTTTTACGCCCAGTACCGTCACGTGGCACCTTTTGGGTGGAGCCAAGCCTGGATTCCACCGCCGCCCGAGCCGATCCGCCACGGCCTGCCTTTTCTGAGTTACCTTTTTTACTATCGTTTTTTGCGCAAATTCCTAAACTTGTCGCAACTCGATGTCCACTCAAATCAGCGTGTGCGCTACCTGGAAGGGATCACCCTGAGCTACGCCCTGCTGGGGCCGCTGTGCTTTGTTCCCTGGCCGGGGCTCGAGGCGGTGCGAAGTGTGGTGTACCCCCTTGTGTCCATGACGTTGCTGGTGGGTACGCTCTACGTATTTGTCCGACTCTGGCAGCAGCGTACTTTGCTGATACGGCTCATCCTGATCGGGAGTGCCTTCTTCATGCTGAGTGCTTTATTGGCCTTCTCGGTAACGATGGCCAACCGCTACGCGCCCCAGTTGCTGGAGATTGGCTTTTTGCAAATCAACCACATGATGTGGGGGTTGCTGTTCGAGTTGCTGTTTTTCTCGTCGGCGCTGGCCTACAAGTTTCGGCTCGATGAGTTGGAGAACCTGCAAGCGCAAGCGACCCTCATTGGGCAGATGCGTGAGAATGAGTCGCTGCGCGATAAACTGCAAACCATTCGCAACCGCATTTCGCGCGATCTGCACGACGACGTGGGGGCTACCCTGAGCAGCATCGCCATCTACAGCGAGGTGGCGCGGCGCCAAGCCCACGACCGACCCGCCGTGCAGGATTTGCTCGAGAAAATTATGGCCAATGCCCGCGAAATGGTGGCCTACATGAGCGATACGGTCTGGACACTCAACCCCCGCCACGACCACACGTCGGCCCTGTTGCTGCGGATGGAAGACTTCGGCGCGGCCCTGACGGGGGCCCAGCAGATTAGGTTCGACTTCGAGGCCGATCGCCAGTTGATGGCCTACCAACTGCCGATGGAGCAGCGCAAAAACTTGTACCTGATCTTTAAAGAAGCCCTCCACAACGCGGTGCGGCACGGGCAATGCGGGCAGATTCGGGTGCAGGTGCGCAAGGTTGACACGCAACTCCGGCTGGAAATATGCGACGACGGCGTGGGCTTCGACCCGGCGGTACCGGGCCACGGCAACGGCCTGCGCAACCTGCAAGCGCGGGCCCGGGAACTGGACGCCACCTACGACCTGCGCACGGCGCCGGGCCGGGGCACTACCATCCGGCTCGGGCTGCCGCTCATATCCCCCCAAGTGGGGATTGACCCGCCTGCGCACGTATCGTAGCTTGCCCAAATAACATTTCTCGTATGTCCCTGATCCGTATTGCCATTTTTGAGGACAATCGGCCGCTGCGCGAGTCGCTGGCATTGCTGATCCGCCAGTCTGAAAATTGTACTTTGGTCGGCACTTTTGCCGACGCCCGCCACGCCGTGGACGACGTACGCCAGTGCGCACCCGACGTGGTGCTGATGGACATCCGCATGCCCCACTCGGACGGCATTGAGGCCACGCAGCTCATCCGGCAGGCCTGTCCCGGCGTGGCCGTGTTGATTCAGACGATCTTCGAAGACGACGACCGGATATTCGCCGCCGTGTGCGCCGGGGCGTCGGGCTACATCCTCAAGGGCACTGCGCCCGAACAGTTGCTCGGTGCCATTGACGAGGTGCGGGCCGGCGGGGCGCCCATGACGCCCCACATCGCCCGCAAAGTGCTGCGCATGTTTCAGCACCTCGGGCGCGAGGCGCCCGCCACCGACTACCACCTCTCGGCCCGCGAGCAGGAGGTGCTCCAGTGCCTGGTCAAGGGTGCTTCCTACAAAATGATCGCCGACCAGTTGCACATCAGCTACGAGACGGTGCGTTCGCACATGAAACACATCTACGAAAAACTGCACGTCACTTCCATGACCGAAGCCGTGGCCAAAGCCTTGCGCGAGGGGTTGGTGTAGAAGGCCAGGGGTGGCGGCTGGCTTTCAACCGACTGGTTAGTTTAGTTAAGCAAACCCCTCGTTTCTGAAACTAAGCTTCCCCCTTATTTTCAAAACATCAAACAACTTTAAATAAGGCTGCGGCTAAGTAAAGGTAAGCGCGGTTTGTGGGTGCTCAACCCCGTACGCCGATCGTCCGTTGGGGCGGGTATGCGAATAGCTCTCTTTGTCTGTGGTTTGGTGCTGGTCGGCGGATTGCTGGCCTGCGGCGAAAGCGCTACCCGTCGCGCCCTGCGGTCGGCCGCCCAAGAAGCGGCCGATACGGTGCCGGCGGCCCCCGCCCCGCCGCCGTTGGCACTGCTCAGCCAGGCCGAGGCGGCCGACAGCCTGCGGGCCTACGGCGCGGCGCACCCCCAAACGCGGGTGCGCATCCGCACCAGCAAGGGCGACCTGGAGGTGCGGCTCTACGAGGATACGCCCCTGCACCGGGCCAACTTTTTGCGCTTGGCCAATGCGGGCTTTTTCGATCAGACCATTTTTTACCGCGTCATCCCTCAATTTATGGTGCAGGGGGGCGACTCGGACTTTCGGAAGATGAAGGTGGGGGGCTACCGCGTGCCGGCCGAAATCCGGCCGCAGCACTACCACCAAAAAGGCGCCCTGGCCATGGCTCGCCACGACGACGACCGCAACCCCGAGCGCCTGTCGTCGAACCGGGATTTTTTTCTGGTGCAGGGGCAGGTCTATACGCCCGAGCAGTTGCGGGCCGTTGCGCGGCAGTACGGCTTGCGCCTCAACGCCGCGCAACGGCAACTCTACACCACCCGGGGCGGCATGCCCCACCTCGACGGGCAGTACACCGTGTTCGGCGAGGTGATCAGCGGCCTGGACGTCATTGACAGCATCGCGGCCGTGCCCACCGACG
>DAIMZG010000119.1:0-5727 GCA_036734065.1 Catalimonadaceae bacterium | reverse complement strand
CGGCCACCTCGTCGCGCACGCCGTAGTCGCCCGCAGCGGCCAGGTGGTGCACCGTATAAGTACCCTCGAAGCGGAAGGGCACCATAATCTTGTGGGCAATAAAGTTTTCGTCCACCTCGCCGAGCCAGTCGCCCGGACGGACGGTGTCGCCGGGCTGGGCCAGGGGCCGGAAAGCGTAGGTGGCTTCGCCGAGCGGGTCGGTGTACTCGCCCCGGTTGAGGAAGTCGCCCGACATCTTTTCCAGGTCGCTTTGCAGGCCGTCGTAGTTTTTGCCCAGCATGCCCGGCCCGAGCGTGATTTCGAGCAGGCGGCCCGTAAACTCGACCGGCAGGCCCACGCGCAAGGCGCGGCTGCTTTCGTAGATCTGCACGCTGGCCGTCTGGCCACTGACGCGGATCACTTCGGCGCGGAGCTTGGTATCACCCTGGAGGACGAAGCAGATTTCGTGTTGGGCAATGGGCCCATCGGCCAGCACCGTGAGCAGGTTGCTGATGATGCCCGTGATTTTTCCCTGAGTCATGGTTTGGGTGGCCGGGGTGAACAGTTTGACAACGCGGGTTGCTATCGGCACCAAAAGTTACAACGCGGGGCTGGTATAACCAGTACCTGCCGACAATTTGGGGCAATTTTCCTCCATCGTTATCCGTCGGGCGCGCGGGCGCGCGTCGGAAGAACGCCTATCGGACGCGTGGCTACGCACTTCTTACTTTTCGGACTTGGCGGATACCTCCGCTGGCGATCCGTTCGGAAAATCACACCGATTTGCCCAACCTACCCCTGCCCGTCCATGTACTGCTGCCCAAACTGCCGGATGTGGGCGATGAGCGGGAGCAGTTCCTGCCCCAGCGGCGTCAGGGCGTACGTGATCCGGCCGTCGGTTTCTGCCCGCTCCACCAGCGCGCTGGTTGTGAGCTGGTGCAGTTCCTGGGCCAGCATTTTTTCGCTGATGTCGGGCAACAGGCGCCGGAGCTGGCCAAAGCGCAGCGGACCGGCCGACAGTTGCTGCACCAGCAGCAGCTTCCAGCGGCCGCCGATCAGTTCCAGCGTGGTGCGGATCGGGCAACGGGGCGTCACGTGGACAGGCACGGGCGAAGACATACGGATGGGGAGTTAGGTGGAAGGTAGCCCAGTTGCCTGCACACCGCAAGCGGGGGTTTACTTACCGAAAGGTAAGCAGAAGACGGCGTAGTTTTTTGGTTTGACTTCGTAGAACCTCAAAAAAACGTATTCACATGCAGCCTATTACCATTGCCCTGCTGGGCGCCACGGGCGGCACCGGCCGCCAGTTTCTTCAAAAAGCCCTGGCCGCCGGCCACCCCGTCCGCGCTTTGGTGCGCCAGCCTGGCAAGCTCGGCGTCACCCACGCCCACCTCACCGTACTGCCCGGCGATGTGCTCGACCCGGCCGCCGTCGGCCAGTGCGTGGCCGACAGCGACGTGGTCGTCAGCCTCTTCGGCCACGTGAAGGGCTCGCCCGCTCATTTGCAAACTGACGGTACGCGAAACCTGCTAGCCGCCATGCAGCAGCACGACGTACCCAAAATTATCAGCCTGTCGGGGGGTGGTTTGCCCTACCGGGAAGACCAACCCAAATTTGCCGACAAGCTGATCCGCACGATCATGAAAATCGCCGTGCCCAAGATCCTCGACGACGCCGTGGCCCACGCCGAGGTGTTGCGCCAGAGCGACCGCCAGTGGATTATCGTGCGCGGCCCGCGTCTGACCGACGAACCCGAAAAAGGGCAGTACCGTGTGGGTTGGGTGGGCGTCAATGCCAGCAGCAAAGTGGGCCGCGCCGACCTGGCCGACTTCATCCTCAAGCAGGTGGCCAGCGACGCGTTTGTGGGCAAAATGCCCTTTGTGAGTTATTGACCACCGGGGGAGGACCGCTCCGTACCTTGTCAGTTGGCCTACTCCTTTTTCTGACTACTTATGCCACTTTTTCTCGTTACTGGCCCCACGGGCAACGTGGGCACCGAGGTGATCCGGGCCTTGTACAACGCACCCCACCCGCCCGAGGTGGTGGCCGCCGTCCGGCAGCCCAGCGACGTGCCAGCCCGCTGGGCAACCGAGTTTCCGGCCCTGCGCACGGTGCCCTTCGACTTCGGCGATCCGGCCACCTTTGGCCCGGCCTTGGCGGGCGTAGATGCCCTATTTTTGTTGCGCCCACCGCAGATCGCCGATACCAAGCCCTTCGAGGCTTTGCTCGCGCACGTGCCGCCCGGCACGCACGTGGTTTTTTTGTCGGTGCAGGGCGTGCAGCGCAGCCGCGTTATCCCCCACAACCAAATCGAGCGGCTGATTGTGGCCAGCGGCCTGCCCTACACCTTTTTGCGGCCCGGCTATTTTATGCAAAACCTGACCACCACGCTGGCCTCCGACCTGCGCCGCCGCCGGATCGTGCTGCCCGCCGGGCACGCAGTCTTCAACTGGGTGGACGCCCGCGACATCGGGGCCGTGGCGGCCCACGTCTTGCGCAATGCCCCCAAGTTTGAAAACCAGGCTTTCGACGTGACGGGCGACGAGAACCTCGACTTTGGCACCGTGGCCCGGTGCCTAAGCGAGCAGTTGGGCGAAACCTTCGCCTACGAAAGCCCCAACTTGCTGCGCTTTTTCTGGCAGAAACGCCGTCAGGGACTGTCGCCTGTCTATATCGGCGTGCTGATTGCCCTGCACTACCTGCCGCGCTTTCAGGCGCCGCCCACCCGTTCGGACATCGTCCGGACGCTGCTCGGGCGGCCGCCGCACACCCTGGCCGACTTCATCGCCCGGGAGCGTGCGCCGTTGCTGGCCCGCTAGCTTTCGAGGCGCAGCAAAGGCAAATGCACGGCAAATTCGCCCGCCCCGTCGCGCACTTCCACCCCCTGATCAGACAACAGGCGGTAGCGCTCGGTGATGTGGCGCAGCCCCACTTGCGTGGAAGGCTCGGGTGGCAAAGTTTTCTGTTGTCGGTTGTTGACCACCACCAGTTGCGTACCCTCCACACGCAAGGCGATGGTCAGGGGCCGGGCGTCGGACACTTCGTTGTGCTTAACGGCGTTTTCGAGCAGCAACTGGAGCGTCAGCGGCGCGATGTGGTCGTCGAGCCGCTCGGGCGGTATTTGCCGGACGATGTGCAGGTTGTCGCCGAAGCGGATGCGCAGCAAGTACAGAAACGCTTCGGCGTGGGCCAGCTCGGTGCGGAGGGGCACCAATTCGTGGTCGCGGTATTGCAGCACGTAGCGGTAGGTATCGGCCAATTGCCGGGTGAAATGCGCGGCCTGCGCCGGATTTTCGGAAATCAGGGCCACCAGGGTGTTGAGGCTGTTGAACAAAAAGTGGGGGTTGACCTGATTTTTGAGCGCGTCGAACTGGGCCTGCACCTCTGCCCGCTTGAGTTGTTCCTTTTCGATGAGGCTTTGCTTCCACTGGTCGAAAAAATAAATGCTTTCGTAGAGGGTCATCACGATTACGGTCGGGATGAGCGACGTACGCACGGCGGGCCAATAGCTGGCCGCCGTGGGCAGTTGTCCGCCGGAGGTGACCACAATTAGTACCCACACCACGGCCATCGTGGCGAGCACGCTGGCCAATGCCTGCCGCCAAACACGCCCCCCGGTTTTCTGAAAACCCGGATAATGGCGCCGCATGTAGATCACAACCGCGCGGCAAACGTGCCAAATGGCCGCCGTGTAGAGCGTAGATTCCAGCACCCACCAGAGCGCCACCCACCCGCTGGGGGCCCGGAACAAATACCCCGAAAACAGCGGTATGGCCACTCCGACTAGGGGAATGCCCAGCAGGCGGGCTTTCCAGTCGGGGGGCGGTGGGGTTTCGGACATGGGCGTATCATTTTGCTACCAACAGCGATGCGGCCGGACAGGGCCAGTCAATAGCGCTCAAGAAGACAAGGTGTTAGAATTTAATGTATTCGGGCATCATCGTATAGCTTTATACTTCCGGATACGCTGCGGATACACCACCAACTGGATAAAGTTGAACTCCAGATACTGCAAACTTATTTTTTGGCCACTTCGGGTGAGGGTCAACCAGGGGGAATAACGCAGATTTGTGCGCAGCAACCACAAGTCGGCGCGCCTGCTCGGTCGGATGTCCCACCCAAATACCAACCCGGGCGTGGTCAGGCGGTATTTTTCGTCGGTCAGTGCCTGGCCATCATCCGTTTCCCGCAGGGCAATTCCCTCGTACATGATTCCCGCGCCTACAAAGGGGGCAAAGCCGTGGTAGTCGAACAAAAACTTGTAGGCCTCAACGCCCAGGCTGTGGCGGCGCAGTACCTGATCGAACGAAAATGCGCTGCGTGCCTGACGGATAGATCTGAAATTGGCCGACACAATAAAATCCTGCCGGGAGAAGTGATAGCCCGTCGTAAGCTCGGGGAACACGTCGGGCATGGCCCGGTCGTCAAGAAAAGGGTACAGTTCGGTGATGTAACCCGATCGGCGCGTCGGAAAGGCCGACGAAGGCCCAACACCCAAAAACCATCCCAGCACATTTTCGCTCCGCAAGAGGGTGTCGAGCTGCCGGATACGGGGCGAATAGGCGCCCTGCGTAGTTTCTATCGAATAGTTTATCCCCAGACTTACTAACCCACCCGGAAAAGAAGATTGCGTGGTCTGGTCTCGGGCTACGTACACCAGCGCTTGGTTGCGGGGAATCCATTCGTAGCCGACGTAGGCGTAAAGCCGGGACGAATAGTAGGCCACTCCCCCGCCCAGCATGGATTTGACCCGTGTGGTTCGGTAGGATTCGCCCACGACATTTTCTTGATTGAGCCGGATGGGCGCAAACTTGTAGCTGACGTACGGGCGTAGCTTTTGCGCCTCGAGGGCGATGGGAAATACGCGCATCCCCGTAATGGCCCGGAACCGGACGGAGTTGTTCACCGCATCTCGGCCGATCTTCACGGAAGAAGTGGCGAGGGATACGAAAAAGTCGGCGTGCCCCCAGAAGTGCGTGCCCCCCATATTGAGGGCGGGAGTTACAAAGTTACTTCTTGTCAGGGGTTGGAGTTGCCTTTGGCCATCGAGAAAGGCACTCTCCCCCAAATTTCCGAAGTAGTTGAGGTCTAGTCCGAAATAAGATCTGGCGAATGAATACCGCTTGTTCAGGTCAATGTCCTGCGCAAGGCATGCGCAGTGCAGCAGCCAGCACGCAAAAGTGAAGCACTTTTTCATACGTCCTACCACCTTATTACTCAGCCAAAATAGACTTCTTTTTGGCCACGGGCGCATACTTGCGCAGCCAGTACGCGATCAGGGGCGAGAACACGATTGCGGGCAGCAACCACCACAATACGGCCGGTCCGGTCTGCACATTATTCACCAGAAAGGCCGTGGTAGCGGCAATGTAGCTGCCCACCATACCCCGGATGTGCGGCCGCAGCCAGTTGGCGCGGGCCAATTGCCGGAAACGAATCGCATCCGAATAGGCATATCTCAGCCCAACACTGCCAAAAACCAGGGCCACTGCGCCGAAAGTCACGCCGCGCCCGGCCCACAGCCAGAGGCCCCAGCCCGCCAGCCCCGCCCCGAAGAGCACCATCAGCCCCACTGCCAACCAATCGGGCCACCAGGCCCGGTCGCGGTGGCGCAAGGCCCGCGCCCGGTAGCCCGACAAGGCCATGTAGAAACTGAACACGCTCACCATCAGCAGAAAAAGGTTGTTGCCCACCACCGACAAATACAAGCCCGTGACAAACACTACCGCCATGGCCGCAAAGTAGAAA